>JAUWYK010000022.1 GCA_030615865.1 Dehalococcoidia bacterium | reverse complement strand
GGGAAAGGTGGCTGGAGCTGGCATAGATGACCATTTTCATACCCATATCGTGCCGCGGTGGCAGGGAGATACCAACTTTATGCCGGTAATATCTGATGTAAGGGTAGTGCCTGAAGCCCTGGCTGAGACCTATGAGAAATTAAAAGGCAAATTTTGAGTCAATTCTAATTGCCTTGTCAAAGCCTCAGTCTGGAGATTGCTTTTTGAATTTGGCTTTCAGCGCTTCTATTTCTTGTCTCTTTTCAAATTCCTCTTGACTAAGGGGTTCACAGGACTTGAGCTCATTGCCCTCTATCTTAATTGAAAAAAGCTCTCTGCATTTCCAGCAGCGGTATGGACCCTCATAATTCGGCTCCAGCAGAGACAGACTACCCTCGGTGCCGCATTTAGGACATTTTATTTTCATCATCATGGTGAGACCCTCCAAATACGATAATAAATGCCCCCAAGCGAATTCGAATCGCTGTTACCGGCTTGAAAGGCCGGTGTCCTAGGCCTCTAGACGATGGGGGCACGATTCAAAGTATAGCAGATGCAGGGTCACCAAACAATGCCATATACGGGCACAAAGCCACCACTCTTTATTACCCCGTGCTCATAATATGCTACAATACCCAAAATGAGCAAGACAACTGACGGAGTTAAACAGGGCGGGATAAAAGGGGGTAACTGGTTAAAGAGAAAGTTAATTCCCCTATTAACCCTGCTTCTTGTCATAGCTATTAGCGTTGGCATTTTTCTTTACCGAGAAAAGATAGCTGAACTTGGTAACTACGGTTATTTAGGCACCTTCCTCTTCAGTATAGCCTTTAATGCCACCATCATTTTACCCCTCCCTGGCATCCTGATACTTTTTGCTCTGGGTGCTGTTTTCCATCCGGTTGGGGTAGGGCTTGCCAGTGGGGCAGGCGCAAGTATAGGGGAGATAACCGGTTATATGGTAGGCTATAGCGGACGTGGGATTGCCGAAAGAAGCAAACTATATACCAGACTAGTGGACTGGGTGAGGAGGTGGGGAGCTATAGCTATCTTTATTTTCACTCTGGTGCCCTTCTTCCCCTTTGACCTGGCTGGGATAGCTGCCGGTGTCCTTCGTTTCCCTTTATGGAAGTTTATTTTGGTATGCTGGCTGGGCAGAACCATACTGTACATAGTTATTGCCTTTGCCGGAGCCTGGGGGTGGGAGACAATGCTACGTTACCTTGGTTGACTCCGCACCCTGATTAGCAGTAACGAACCGATAACAAAATAGATAAAACAAGCCGCTAGCATAACTTGGTAGCCCAGCCCAGAGCTATAGGCATTAAAGAAATCAATCGCAGGTCCAATGATAAACAGGGTCAGAGCACCACCACCAGCAGTTGCCAGATTGGTTAGACCAAGGTATCGTGCCTCCTCACCTTTAGCCACTAGGTCGGTGGCTAGAGCCCAGTTAGAACTCATAAAAGCGCCACTGGAGATTCCGAGAATAGCGCCGCAGAACATTATATAGCCATAGCTATAAGAGAAAAATAGCAACACAATGGCTAACGCACCAAGGAGTCCAGAGGAAACTCCAACCGGTCGGCGTCCTATCCTATCAGACAGTCGCCCAGCGGGATAAACCGCAACCACCATGCAAACGCCAACCACGATAAGAAGGTCGGCGGTTACTACTGCTGGATTAGCTACCCCGACAACATCCTTAAGGAAATATAAAGCAAACCTCTGCAAAGTAGCGAATGCCATAAGGATGAGGAGGCGGGATACCAGAAAAGGTATGAAATCAGGGTGTGCCTTGACATCAATCTTGAAACTTTTATACAGCGTTGATAACAAAGATAGCTGAGAGCCACCTGTCCCAGGTCGCTCCTTGACCGTCAGCACAGTGGCAACCATAGCCCCGAGCAAGACAATAGCCAATGCCCCCAAAGTCAGCCACAGCCAGGAGCCCCCCTCACCGGCAAAGTGACGACCCATAAAGTAGCCTATCAGGCGTAACAGGGCAATCCCACCCACTATCTCCAGCAGGCTTTTCACCCCTGAGGCTAGCCCCCTCTTCCCCCCAGGCACCAAGTCAGGGATAAAGGCTTGGTATGGACCCTGTGCCGTATTACAGCTAACCTGTAGCAGGCAATAGGTGATAAAGATGGCAGCATAACTACCACTGAAGCCTATTCCTGGCATAAACAGCAAAGCCAATATAGTGCCGAGCAGGATATAGGGGCGCCGGCGTCCCCAACTAAAGCCAGAGCGGTCACTTATCGCCCCAGCTATTGGTTGGACTACCATCGCCAGAATTAAACCGGTACCGGTAAGAAGACCAAGGTAGGTATTCTTCTGCGACTCAGCAACAAAGTCCAGTAGCCGTACCTGCAAAACAATGGTGTGCAGACTACCCCAAAGGGCAGCCAGAGCAAAGCCAAAGATAGTAATCTTAATGTAGTCAACAGAGCCGAATCCCCCAGGAGTGACACCTGTACCGCTATTGCTTACTACTTTTCTCATACTATTTAGTCTTGTACTTTTGTAGCCAAGCATAACAGAGAAACAGGAAATAGACAACGCTCCAAAGGCAGAGGTAGCAGAGGTATTAAGCAGGAAGAGAGGACTTATGGATGAATCTGAAGCTAAGCCTACCAGAAATCGATTTGTGAAATAGCCTCGGCTTGTTTAATAATTCGGCTAATGTCCGCCCGTGTTACCTTATCAGAAATTAGCTCTACTTCCGATACCGGCAAGCCAGCTTCATTTGTCTTATTCTGCCAGTTGAGTATGTAGCCAGGCACTATGGCATATCCCCAGTCACCAACACCGCAGCAGGAAGATTCTATCGCACACTGTCCGACTATATACAAAACTTCACGGTTATTGTATTTCAGCCTTACTTCTTTCTGTGGGGTGTAATACCCAGCGATACAGTTTACATCCTTATTTAGTTCCTGGTGAGTATATTTACTTACTTTCAACCTTATCCCCTTAGCAAGCAATGCCCAAGAGGTAGACAATTTTAGGGGTAAATTGCCAGCGCCTCAAGACCAGTTACCTCAGGCAGGCCGAGCATAAGGTTCATATTCTGAATGGCTTGTCCCCCTCCCCCCTTAATTAGGTTATCAAGGCAACTGATAACAATGAGCTTCCCCGTCCTATGGTCAATGGTAGGGTAAATGAGACAAAGGTTGTTTCCCCAGGTGTGCTTGGTGTGAGGGGGGGATTCAACTACCTTGACAAAGGGCTCATCGTGGTAAAAGTCCAGATAGAGTTGCCTTAGCTCTGCCTCCCCCTTCCCGCCAGCGACAAACTTGCCTTTGACCAGAGAGGCATAACAGGTAGTTAATATTCCCCTGGTCATCGGTATCAGGTGAGGGACAAAGGTTACCGAAGGCAACAGTCTGGGGTTAAGCTGCTTTAACTCCTGGATAATCTCAGGCAGATGTCTATGCCCTTCCAAAGCATAGGCAGCGGCATCCTCATTGGCTTCCGAGTAATGGGTTTGCAGAGTAACGGTTCTGCCGGCACCAGATACACCAGATTTGCTATCAATAGTAATGTCAGGCTCAATTAGACCTTCCTTAACTACCGGGGCTAGAGCCAGAATAGCTCCGGTGGGGTAGCAGCCAGGGTTGGCTACCAGTTGGGCTGAGGCAACCCGAGACCGATATAGCTCGGTTAGACCGTATACTGCTTGTTTAAGAAGCTGTGGGGCAGGGTGGGTGAAATCATACCACTGCTGGTACTCGGCAGCATCCTTCAGCCTGAAATCGGCACTAATATCCACTACCTTAATACCACGGCTGAGCAACGGTATGACCTCGTTAGCGCTCTCCCGGTGTGGCATAGCGGAAAAGACCAAATCAACCTCCCCCAGTTCAGCTTCAATAATCAGGTCTACACTAGCCAGGTGAGGAAAAACCTCGCCCAACCTCTGCCCGGCAGCACTCCGCCCAGTAACCGAAGTAAGCTCTACCTGTGGATGCTGGTACAGTAGCCTTGCCAGCTCGACACCGGTATAACCGGTAACATTGATAATGCCTACCTTTGTTCTACCCATCTTTCACCACTTTGGTTTTCGACTTAAAGTATATCACAAGCTCCCCTCAAATTTATACTACCCTTCCCCCCTGAGACCGCTAAGGATATGTTGAATCTCAAGGGTGGTTAAGCCAAATCGGTGCAGGGTGTGGCGGGTTATCTCCAGGCTGGCTTCAAACTCAGGACGAACTATTTCAGAAACACCAACGCCCTTTAACAGTTCAGCATCAGCATCCCGGTGAACCCGAGCCACTATGTCAAGTCTAGGGTTGATTCTGAGAGCATTTCTGGTGGTTAATTCTACACCTATAAAATCGGGGAAGGTGCAAATAAGGACACGCGCCTTCTTTAACTGGGCATGGGCAAGTATCTCCGGGTTACTGGCATCCCCATAGATACAGGGAATCTCCCGGGTGTGCAATGTTGAGATAACTTGGGGGTCAAGGTCAATCACCAAGTAGGAAAACTTCCGCCGCTCCAGAACCCTTGCCAGACTGCTTCCAACACTGCCATGCCCACAAATTACGGCGTGTCCCGATAGTTGCCATTGCCTACTCTGCCAATCTGGGTCAAGTCGCCTGACTACTAGCCGGCCAAATCTTTTCCCCTGGCTGAGGTGCCGATAAAGGAAGGAGGCAAAACTTAAAGCGAAGGGGGTCAGCACCATGGTGATGATGGCACCGGTCAGGGTCAAGGAGTAAAGATATGGTGAGATGATGCCAGCTTCCATGCCCATCCCAGCCAGGACAAAGCTGAACTCCCCTATCTGTATTAGTCCCATACCAACAAATAGTGCTGTCTTAGGGCTATAACTAAAAGACCAAGGAATAAGGGAGCAGATGATAAATTTAGCCACAATTATGACCGCTACCACTATAGCAATAATGGGTAGATTTTCCATCACAAAATGTGGGTTAACAAGCATACCAAGGGAGACAAAAAAGAGGGCACCAAAGGTATCACGCAGGGGGACAATATCAGCAAAAGCCTGACGGGCGAAGGCAGACTGACTAATTAATAACCCGGCAATAAAAGCACCGACAGCGGCGGATAAACCAAAGAAGTAAGCGCCAAGAGCCGCCGCTAAACACAGGGCAACTACAGTCAGCAGAAATAGCTCCCTGGAACGTCCCCCTGCCACGCGTCCCAGTAGCCAAGGCAATCCCCACATGCCCAGAACCAGCATCACTCCAATAAAAAGCACCGCCTTGAGGGTAGCTATTCCCAGAGGCAACCATAATTCCCCACCTACCCCACCCATAGCCGGCAAGATTATCATCAGGGGCACCAGGCTCAGGTCCTGCACCAGAAGAATTCCTATCATAACCCGACCGTGCCCTGAGTCAAGCTCCCCCCGCTCCATAAGGGTTTTAAGCACAATCATAGTGCTACTAAGAGCAATGAGAAAGCCGAAGAAGATAGCTTCAAGCATCTCCCAGCCCAGCAACTTGCCCAAAGCTAAGCCCACCGCTGCCGTAAGTAGTATCTGAACTGTGCCACCTAAAATGGCGACCTTGCCAATTCGCTTGAGTTCGCTCAAAGAGAACTCAAGCCCTAAGGTGAACAAGAGCAGGACTACCCCGATGGTAGCCAAAGTATGGATTGTCTCCAGGTCATGAACTAAGCTAAAGCCATAGGGACCGACAGCAATGCCCCCTACTAGATAGCCCAAAATTATGGGTAACTTAAGTCGGCGGGCTAGCATACCCCCGGCTATGGCAACAGCTAAGACAATGATTAGGTCAAGACCAAGTCCCAGTTCTTCCATAGTCGTCCCTAAATTGATAAAAGCAGTGTAACACAGCTATTCTAGCACAGAAGTTAAGCCAAGAGCAGTCATTCAAAGCAAATATACTTGCCAAAGGCAGCGAATATATGCTACAATTAAGCTTCCCAGGAGGAGCTAGATGCCTAAGATTTATTTTATTGACGTGACTAATCGGGACGGGGTGCAAACAGCGAAACTTGGCTTAGCCAAGCTCGAAAAAACCTTGATAAATATTTACCTGAATGAAATGGGGGTCTTTCAGTCTGAGTTCGGCTTCCCCACCACCAGGCATGAATCCCACTACCTACAGGCTAACCTGGAACTGGCTGAGATGGGAGTCCTGCGACCTATCCGTTTGGAGGGGTGGATAAGAGCCATCGCTGGTGATGTAGAGACAGCTTTTAAGCTGATACCTAATATCCGGCATCTCAACCTGTCTATATCTACATCAGACCAGATGATTCAGAGCAAGTTCCAGGGGAAAAAGACAAGGGATGACATCATAAATGATATGGTCGAGGCGGTTGATGCCGCTCGGGCTCTTGGTACTGAGACTATAGGTGTTAATGCAGAAGATGCCTCAAGGACGGACCTGGATTTCCTAATCAAATTCGGGCTTGCCGCCAAAGAACACGGGGCTGATAGACTCAGGTACTGTGATACTCTTGGTTATGATAACCCCTTCACTATCTATGAAACTATCAAAGCACTGGCGGAAAATGTCGGCATACCTATTGAGCAGCATTGCCATGGTGACCTGGGGATGGCTGTTGCCAATTCTATTGCCGGAGCTAAAGGAGCTATAGATGGTGGGCAGGATGCCTATATCAATACTACTGTCAACGGTATTGGGGAAAGGGCGGGAAACGCCGACCTGATAGCGGTCATTCTAGCTGCGACTAAATCAAAGAGTTTTGCTGACAAATATCGGTTAGGAGGTTCGATAAGGTTAACTAAGGCATCAAAGATAGCTGAGTTTGCCAGCTACGCTTTCGGTATGCCCATCCCGATAAACCAGCCGGGTGTTGGCGCTAATGCCTTTGCCCATGCCTCTGGTATCCATGCTGACGGCGTATTAAAAGACCCAGAAAACTATGAGCTGTACAGCTTCAGAGAGCTGGGCAGGGGTAAACCGAAGTTCGTGGAAACGGGAAGAGAGATTATTGCCGGGCAGTACAGCGGGATATCTGGCTTCCGCCATTTAATGGGGAAAATGGAGGTATCGTTTGCCAACGAGGAAGAGGCTCGTGAGGTTTTGGAGTTAGTAAGATATGCTAATGTAGCATCACAAAGGCCGCTTGTCGAAGATGAACTACTCTTCATAGCCAAGTATCCGAAGATTGCCAAGAAGCTCTTAACCCTTACTCCGCTGGAATAGCTATACTTCGGATAGTAATAGAAAAGAGGCTGTTTTGAAAGACAGCCTCTTTTTGTTTATTATGAATGTGTTGTTATAATTGCAAAGTGTAGGTTATTAAAATGGCTAATGAACTACCTGACATGAGCTTAAAGGCTATAGGTATTGTTAGAAATAGGATTAGGCAAACGCCCCCTTTGCCACCAATGCTGCCTCAGTAATATCTGCCACTTCTATGTATCAGGACATCACCCCATCATATAAAGATTTATTACTTTACAAGGTAGTGTGAAAGATGTTTAATAAATAAATGACCCTGTGGAAAAGGCGGTTAAGGGAGCAACGAATGCAACGGCAGCCAAGAAAAATATTAGCGGAATCCTGTCAGCATAAAGTAGGACTATTCGGAGATATAATGCTTAGAAATGCCTTATTTTACCCTGATGGCGAGGCTTTCATTTATGATAACCAGAGAATAACCTTTAAACAATACAACGAGAGGGTAAATAGCCTAATACATGCCCTACGGGATATAGGAGTGAAGAAGGGTGATGTTCTTGGTGTCCTGTCCTGGAATTGCCTGGAGTACGCCGATGTTTTCGGAGCAGCCGAAAAGGGAGGCTTTATTATCTCGCCATTCAATGTAAGGTTATCTACAGATGAGCTAGATTATTTGATAAATGATTCTCAAGCTAGCATCCTTTTTGTGGGTCCAGAGCTAGCCGAGGTGAGAAATACCCTCAAACCACGGATAACAAGGGTTAAACACTTCATCAGCTTTGAAGGCTCACTACCAGGTATGGAATGCCATGCCGATTTGTTGGCACGTTATCCCACTAATGAACCACCGGTAGAAGTAGACGATGATGCTCCTCTCTACATATGCTATACTAGTGGCACCACCGGTCGTCCACGGGGTGCTTTATATACCCACCAACGTTTTCGAGAGGATATTCTGTGCCACGTTATAGAAGTGCCAATCGAATCCGAGGATAAGGGGATAACGCTGATGCCCCTCTTCCATATAGGCGGGATAATTGTACAGGCTTACTACTTTTATCGAGCTGCCACCACCGTAATCATGAAGTTGTTTGACCCCAGAGCTACTTTGCAGACAATCGAGAGCGAGAAGATTACAAATATTGCTCTTGTGCCCACTCACCTGGCGGCAATGTTAGACCTTGCTGATTTTGAGAAGTACGATGTCAGTAGCATAAAACGGATATATTATGCTGGCTCTCCAATGCCAACAGAGTTATTGAGAAGGGGTATGGAGGCATTTGGGGCTGTCTTTTTCCAAGCCTATGGTCAAACCGAATCGGGACCCGAAATAGCCTTTCTCAAAGAAAAGGACCATGATGTCCTTGATAAGTCACCGCAGGAGCAACAGAGACTGTTATCCTGTGGCCGTCCCCCCCTTGGTGTGCATGTGCGCATTGTCAATGAGGATGGAAATGACGTGCCTCTGGGTGCAGTTGGCGAGATAATTGTACAAAGCAGGCATATTATGAATGAATATTGGAATAAGCCAAAGGAGACGGCGAAGACTATAGTTGATGGCTGGTTACACACCGGTGATATGGGGCGTTATGATGAAGACGGCTACATCTACATTGTGGATAGAAAGCAGGACATGATTGTTTCTGGCGGGGAGAATATCTATCCTCGGGAGATTGAGGAGGTGCTTTATCAGCACCCGGCAGTGCTGGAGTGCGCTGTTTTTGGCATTCCAGACCCAAGGTGGGTAGAGACAGTTCATGCTGTGGTCTCTCTTAAGAGGGGGTCAACTGTTACCCCAGAGGAACTGATAGAATTCTGTAAGCAACGAATAGCTAGATATAAGGCACCTAAATCAGTGGAAATCGTGGGCGAGATACCTAAGAGTGCTACCGGCAAGATATTGAAGCGAGAGATGCGGCAGAAGTACTGGAAGTAAAGCGTTGTACTGGCTTCCTCAGGAGTAGGCGGCTCTGTGAGTTAAAGGAGGCATCTATTGAGAATCGGCGTAATATCTGATACCCATGTCAAGACGTTCAGTGACATCCCGGAACCAATTCTGATAGCTCTAGCTGAGGTAGACCTCATTGTGCATGCCGGGGACTTCACCGAAAGAGCTGTGCTTGACGGACTGAGGACGCTAGGCGAGATTAAAGCTGTCCACGGCAACATGGACTCGGGGGAACTTAAGCGAATGTTACCCCAGCAGGAGTTATTTGTAGTTAGCGGAAAAAAGGTGGGACTCACCCACGGTTGGGGAGGACCCTGGGGAATAGCAGATAGAGCAAGAAAAAAGTTTAGCGATGTGGATATTATCATTTATGGTCATTCGCACCAGCCAAGTAACCAGTACATCCGGGGAAGCCTTTTGTTCAACCCGGGCCGAGCCAGGGACTCCTTTGGACTATTGACCATTGACGATGAAATAAAAGCTGAAATAATAGGGGTTTAAGGTATGGCGAGGCTCTTCACACACCGCCAGAGTCAAGCTTGACCGCCCATATGATAGCCCGATTGAGGAGGTCTTCGCCTGGTAGTATAATATTTGGTGCAGGTTTTTCAACAAAGTCGATTAACTGCTTGGTCTGACGTCAAAGTGGTCTGACAGCAACACAAATAGCAAGGAGGAGCATCAAATGGGAAAACTAGAAAACAAGGTAGCCATAGTAACTGGCGGCGGCAGAGGTCTGGGTAAAGTCTATTGCCTGAGAATGGCTAAAGAAGGAGCCAAAGTAGTTGTGGCAGATATCCTTGACCGAGAGGCAGAGGAAACAGCCAGCGAAATCAAGGCAGAGGGTGGCATTGCCATAGCAATAAAAGCCGATGTTACCTCTGAGGCAGATACCCAGCGCATGGCTGATAAGGCAGTGCAAGAGTTCGGTCGAATCGATATCCTGGTTAACAATGCTGGCTACTACTACGGGGTGTCCAGGAAACCGTTTAATGAGATCTCGTCTGAAGAGTGGGATCGGGCGATGCTAGTGAATGTCAAGGGAACCTGGTTATGTTGTAAAGCAGTATTCCCCCAGATGAAAAAACAGGGGAAGGGTAAAATTATCAACGCATCTTCCGAGGCAGCTTTTGCACCTACCAAGGGTATGATTCACTATACTACTTCCAAAGCCGCGATTATCGGTATCACCCGAGTCCTTGCCGGAGAGCTGGGACAATATGGCATCTCTGTCAATGCGATAGCTCCCGGCTTGACTGATACTGCGGCAAGCCGAACTATAGTCAGTAACATTGAAAAGTTCGACGTAAGTTCCATACCTCTGGGGCGTGTCGGGCTACCGGAGGATGTGGTTGGTACTGTTATCTTCTTTGCCAGCGATGATAGCGACTTTGTTAGCGGTCAAACACTACTAATTGATGGCGCAAGACGAGTGCATTAAAGGAATAGACCGATAATAATAAAGAAGAACACGATATTTGTCTATTAGCTTAGATGCGAGGTATTATACAAGTATAAGGCTGAAGGAGGAGAAAGAGATGCCCTGGATGTGGAACTTGTATGTAAGAGAGTTCATGCCGCAACGGGACTTAAAGAAATACCCGATGTGGTTTCTGAACTTTTCCCACAGCTACCCGGCATGGACCCCGCTGTTTGGCTGGAACTGGAATTATTGCTTAGCTCACGGTCTCTGCTATGGTGTCAATGAGACCTGGATACCCACCATCAGGGGAAGTGAGGTCCGCAACATAGACGGGTGCGCCCTGGCTGGCGCCCTTCGGATGAGCGATGAGGCTGAGATTGCCGAGAGGCAGAGGAACTTCAAAGAGTTCATATTCAAAACTTATGCCCCCAAGTGGGACAAGCTCTATAAAGATTTTGAGAACGAACTAATAGAGCTATGCAACAAATTCAGGACTTTTGATTACGAGAAGGCAAACCAGTACGAGTTATATAAGCTATTCAGGGAGGCGATACAGCTTCTCTACCGGGAATGGGAAACCCATTTCTATATGGTATACCCCCTTTATGAGGCATACTGGCATTGTATAGAGATTGCCGAGGAATACGCTGGGATAAAGGAGTTTTCCCCGACGTGGCATAGAATAATACGCGGCTATGACAATGACCTCTTTGTACAGGATAAGGCGCTGTGGGGACTGCGCACCCGTGCCCTGGAACTTAAGATTGCCGATGTCTTCACCAAGAATGCCGCCGCCGATGTCATCCCCGCCCTGAAAAAGACGGCCGCCGGCAGGCAATGGGTGGAGAAGGACCTCAACGATTTTCTGATGGTCAAGGGCTATGGATGGCGGTCACCACGGATGATGGAGTTCATCGTGCCTTCGTGGCGGGAAGACCCAACACCAGTCATCACTCACATTCAGCAATACCTATCACTATCAAGCGACATTAATGTACCCTTCCCCCTTGACAATATCAGGCCTCGCCTGGTCAAAGAGCGAGAAGAATTAACCCGTGAGCTTATCGACAAGGTGAAAGCCGCCAAATATCCCGACATGGACTGGTTCCTGGCCACCCTCAGCGTGAGCCAAAGGACAAGCTCTTTCAGTGAGAGCCATGATACAGCCTGGGAACAGGGATGCCATACCACCTTCCGTTACTGTGTGAGGAAGATTGGAGAGAGGCTGGTAAAGTTTGGCACTATTGAGAGTCCTGATGACATGTTCTTCTTCATCCCTGATGAGCTGGAGCTATTCATTGCCTATCCCGACTCATACGAGGTCAAGGACCTTGTTGAGGAGCGCAGGAAGACCTGGACAGCCCAGAAAGAATACCGGACCCGTCCGCCTATTATTACCAGCCGACCAATGACGGCAGAGGATATAAATAAACACCAGGCGGCGGTTCACGACGCCATAGTTTCCAAGGTTGTTGCTGGAGAGCACGCTCCCCCCAGGCCGGAAACCGGCGCCATCTGTTTTGGTAACTGCGGCAGCCCCTCTGGCGTTGCTGAGGGGACAGCTCGCATTGTAGTAACGGATACAGATATATATAGAGTGCAGCCAGGCGATATCCTGGTTTGCCCCTCTATGTCTTCGGGATGGACTCCGGTACTACCGCTGGCTAAAGGGATAGTTACTAACGGTGGTGGCTCTCTCAGCCATGCTGGCATTCACTGCCGGGAGTATGATATACCTCTGGTATCGAACACGGGTAATGCCACGCTGATTATCCAGGAAGGCGAAAGGATTCGGGTTGATGCCAATCAAGGTCTTGTCTTTCGCTTATGACACACCAACATATAAGCAAGACTGTAAGCCTAAGTCTTGACCTCTTGATTAAGCGCCTTTACCACCAAAAAGCCTAGAGGGAAAGTGAGCATGAGAGTTAAGCTACCACCAATCCTGCAACAACTTAGTGGTATTGAGACATGTGAGGTAACCGGGTACACGGTTGGTGAATGCCTTAAGAGCCTTGAGATGCGATTTCCCAACATCAAAAACTATCTGGTTGACAGGCAGGGGCGGTTACTTGGTATCTTTGGTATTTATCTAAATTCCGAGGGTATTTACCCCGTGGATCTAGATACCCCTGTGCAGGACAACGACGAGATTATCATCCTAAACTTTATTACCGGTGGTTAATATCGGCCGGTTCAATATTAACTCTGGAGGTGAAGATGCGTGGTTATACTGGCAAACTTTTGCGTATTAATCTGAGTAACCGCGAGAGCCACATCGAGGATATACCTGAGCAGTTGATGAAGAATTTCCTTGGTGGGCGAGGCCTTGCTGCTAGATACCTTTACAGTGAACTTAATGCCGGGGTAGAGCCCCTGGGACCAGATAACAAGCTGTTGTTCATGATGGGGCCCCTTGGTGCTACGGCTGCTATGGCTGTTTCCAGGATGGCAATTGTAAGCAAGAGCCCTCTTACTGGGTGTATAGCTAAATCTATCGTGGGTGGCAACTTTGGTGCCTTCCTCAAGTTCGCTGGATTTGATGGAATAATAGTAGAAGGTAAGGCTGAGAAACCAACGTATGTGCATATTGATATGGATAAGGTTCATATTCTGGATGCGGATGAAATCTGGGGGCTGGATACCGAAGAAACTCAAACAAGACTGCGGCAGCGACATGGCGCCTCAACAAAGGTCGTCTGTATTGGACCAGCCGGAGAGAAGCTTGTCCGCTATGCTACTATTCTTAGCGACCGCCGTTGTGCTGGGCGTACTGGCCTAGGTGCCGTAATGGGAGTCAAGAAATTAAAAGCTATTACTGTAAACTCGGTTGGGCCGCTCAGCGTGCATGACCCACAGCAATTCAAAAGACTAGCGAAGGAACAGGTTAAGGATTTAAAGGTAAGTCCCCGACGAATTCAGATGACTAACTTTGGAACGTCATACATGACATTAGGCTTCGAAAAGATGGGGCTATTCCCTGTCCATAACTTTCAAGAGGGACATCTTGAGGGTATCGAGAGGTTAGGCGAGGAAGAATTCGCCAAGATAAAGGTTAAAAACAGCGGTTGCTATGGCTGTATGACAAGGTGCGGTCAAGAACGTCAGGTAACCGAAGGTCCATATGTTGGTGCCTTTAGCGAAGGCCCGGATTTTGAAACCATCTGGGCTTTGGGTGGTAATTTAGGTAATATTGATTTGGCATCTCTGGTGGCAGCAGACTCCCTCTGTGACAGGCTCGGCATAGATACTATCAGCACAGGTAATGCTATCGGCTTTGCCTGTGAGCTATTTCAAAGGGGAATCATTACTACCAGAGATAGTGATGGACTTGACCTTACCTGGGGTAACCCTGGCGATATACTAAAGCTAGTGGAGAAAATTGGGAGGCGGGAAGGGTTTGGGGAGCTACTTGGTGAAGGTACTAAACGAGCCGCCGAGCATATTGGCAAGGGTGCTGAAACCTGTGCTATGCATGTCAAGGGCCTTGAGATTCCAGCCTATGAACCCCGCGCTATTAAGGGCTATGGACTCATCTTTGCTACCTCAAACATAGGCGCCAACCATATGTATGGTCGACCCAGAGAAGAATTTGTCGGCAAGAAGGATAGATTTGCTGACGAAGGTAAAGGGGAAGACATTGCCCGCGCCCAAAAAGCACAAGCAGTGGAAGACTCGGTCATTCAATGTAGCTTTGGTGCTGCTACCGGGTTTACCCCTGAGTTACGTAGTGAGTTCCTCGTGGCAGCTACCGGATTTGATGAGTTTGGTGACCCTACGTATTTGGACCAGATAGGGGAAAGAATTATTTGCCTTGAGCGTTTATTTAATGTCCGTGAGGGATTCAGTCGCAAGGACGATACTCTTCCCGCCAGAATGCTAACTGAACCATTAAAGAATGCTGGTCCAGCTACAGGTCAGGTAATAAGAAAGCTAGATACACTTCTAGACGAGTATTATGATGCCTTTGGCTATACCCGCCAGGGGATACCTTCTATAGAGAAGCTAAGTCAAATAGGTCTGGAGTGGGTAGTACAGGACATTGAGAGATTTGTGAAGTGAACTCCTGTCCGGGTTAGAATTGAACAAGAGGTAGGTAAACTTGGTGACTACTATTAAGCTGCCGCAATTGGCATGGCACGGCACTAGAGAGTTGCGTCTTCCTTTGCCTGATAGCTGGCAAGTAGAAGTCTGTAACATGGCAGGGTATAGTCGTCCCACCATGAAGCCAGCTGAGATTAGGGCTGCCATAACCAACCCCATCGCTACACTGCCTATTAGGAAGCTGGCTGAGGGCAAAAAGGAGGTCGTTATCCTATTTGATGATATGTCCCGTGTCACCAGAGTAGCCCAGATAGTACCCTTTGTCCTCGATGAGCTGGCAGAAGCAGGAGTCCCAGATAACCGAATCCGATTTATTGCTGCTCTTGGCTGCCATGGCGCAATGGACAGGTTCGATTTCGTTAAGAAGCTGGGCGAGGAGATACTATCCCGCTTTCCCGTGTACAATCATAACCCTTTTGACAACTGCGTTTATATCGGTACCACTAGTTATGGAACCAAGGTCTTTATCAATGCTGAGGTAATGAAGTGTGACCTCAAGATTGGCATTGGTTCTATTGTGCCGCACATTATGGCTGGATTTGGCGGTGGTGCCAAAATTCTTATGCCCGGGGTAGCCTCTATACAATCCATAGAGGCTTTCCATCGTTTGGAGGCTAAAGCTAGGCAGGAACATACTAATAAGCCAGTTACTGGGATGGGAATCTTCGAGAATAATCCGCTCCGTTTGAATATGGAGGAAGCAGCGATATTAGCTGGTCTGGATGTGAAGATAGATTGCATAGTTAATATGTGGGGGGAGACGGTAGGCATCTTCGCTGGTTCCCCAAAACAAGCATACGCTGCTGGTGTTGAGGAAGCTAAGGTTCACTATCTCACCCCTAAGGTGAAGGACAAAGACATTGTTATCGCTAATACCTTTGCCAAGGTTAATGAATCGGAGAGTGGGCTAATAACAGCTCTGCCTGCAGTAAGTCACAAAGGTGGAGATATCATTCTCATCTGCAATGCTCCTGAAGGTCATGCTGTCCACTATTTAATGGGTCCTTTTGGTAAGTCGATCGGCGGTAAGCTCAGGTTACAGATAAAGTTGCCGCCGCACGTCAATCACTTAATCATCTTCAACGAATATCCTGACATTGCCAGCATGGGCTATTTCGAGAAAAGGGACAGAATTTTGCTTATGAACAAATGGGATGACGTTTTGAAATCGCTTCAGGAGCTTCACGGCGCTAATGCCAAGGTAGCAGTATACCCGAATGCTGAAATCCAGTACTGTGCCTGATACTTGGGCCTGCCTCCCGTCCTTTGGTATCCGATGTACTAACAAGCACTATTGTTTTGATTCTTCGAAGACTCTAACGAATTCATCCACCAGTTTTCTGGCAAATTCAGGCGTGTACAGGTGAAGGTTCACTTCTTCGATTGCCTCTTTTTTATTTAACCTTTTCCTCAGTTCCTCCACAAAAGTAGCATCTGCGTGCGGGTCATACAGAGCACAACCCTCCATATCCAAAGAAGACCATCCTTTTAGCGGAATTAGCACCTTGAATGGTGCTGTTGCCTTATTTAGTCTTTCGGCGATAACATGGGCTATTTTCTTGAGTTCTTCAGGAGTGGTTCGGACTTCAACTCTTAAATCATCGATTACCACGTGAGGCCTGCTTTTTACAAGTTGAGCAAAATCTTTTCGCCCCCCATAGCTTAGCATATCGAGTCCAGATGGCGTGATAACCTGTGGAATGCCTGATTCACTAGCCGCTAAGATTCTATCCATTCCTGCAGCGCAATTGCCATCGAACAGCTCCTCTCCTATACCGCGGGTAACAACATCTATAACGCCACTGAAAATACCCTGCCGAACCATTTCATCCATCGCCCTATCGCCAGTTCCCTGGGCATGGTACGGAACAGGTATAAAACCAGCGTCCTTCAAAAAACCAAGGGCAGTCTGGACACACATCTCAGCAAGGCCAAAGGAGGTCATGGCTACAAGCGGCTTGTCAACAGCGATATTCAGTCCTTGGGTCATCTCCACCATACCGCAGATTGCTCCCACTGCATTGATGATCTGACACCGCAAAATAGGATTCATTCCAAGTATGTCAACTACGGTGTGATGCATGGTTATATCCTGGGTTTCCACATATTCACTGACATACCTCGGCTGCGATGCCACTGAAGAAGCCATCAGTTTGGGCATCCCGAATGGCAGTTTTCTCATAACGCTTGTCGATACCCATGAAGATGTCGCCCCCCCGACTCCAAGCACCCCATCGATTTCTCCCTTTTGTAATAGGTCTTGAGCTATTAAGATTGCCCCCTTAATCTGGTTATCTGTGGCAATCTTCCTTTCCTTTTTGTAATATTCCCTTACCTCACTTATATTAAGTCCTCCCCGTGCGGCAACTTCTTCACAGCTTATATCTCCTGAAAATGGTGGCTCTCTTTCCATACTGAAATCTAGGAGAATGGGCCTATGCCCCCTCTTTTCGATCAAATCTCTAACAAATTTGAATTCTTTCCCTCTTGTGTCAAGATTAACTATAATCAGAATACCTTTCTTCTTAGACATTTAGTGTTACCTCCATCTAATATGAAATGACTGGCTGAAGGTTGCTCCACGAATTTAACTGAGGGTCAAGCCGTTTTGCCTCCCGAAGACATCAATAGGGTTTGGCAAAAACGCATTCCCGTCACCTAGTCAAGACACGTTGGCTATTGACACGGACGATGGCGTTGATAACCTTTACTGTCTTGAGCCGAGCAGCACCTAACCTTATGGTCTACGCTATTTAGGTCGTTCATATCGAAAGGACCCCTCTCGTAGCCTCGGGATAATTAATACAAAATCAAACCACTATGGGTTAGAGCGTAATCTCTTTTAGGTCTGGCGCCACAATAAGTTCAGGTTCAGTGAGGGCTTGAACCTCTTCTACAGTCCAGCCAGGAGCTATTTCCTTAAGGACCAGCCCCTCCTTAGTCACCTCGATAACCGCTAAGTCTGTGACAATCAGATTTACGCACTGCTTGGCAGTCAGGGGATAGGTGCATTCTTTGATTATGCGTGGCTTCCCCTCTTTAGTAGTATGCAGCATGGTAACGATGACTTTTTTAGCACCGACAGCTAGATCCATACCGCCTCCCATACCTGTGGCTGGCCGCCCGGGCCGTCCCCAGTTTGCCAGGTCACCCCTTTCTGAAACTTGGTAAGCTCCGAGGCCTACTACATCAACGTGGCCGCCTCTGATCATGTCGAAAGATACAGCGCTGTCAAAGAAGCACATGCCGGGCGAGGGAGTAACCGGCTGATCGGAAGCATTAATGAGTTCGTAGTCCTTTTCTTCGTCTGTAGCTAAAGTTCCATACCCTAAAACTCCGTTCTGGCTCTGAAAAAAGACCCTTCTGCCTTCAGGAATGAAATTAGCACATAGTGCAGGCATGCCATAACCCAAATTAACCACCGAGCCATCTTCGAACTCTCTTGCCACCCTTAGAGCGATTGTTTGCTCGTCTAAACGTACCTTCATTTCGGCACCTCCACGATGCGATCTACGTATACATGAGGGGTAATTATGACCTCTGGGTCTAGCTCCCCTGGCTGTACTAACTTGTCAACTTCCACAATGGTGACCCTAGCTGCCATGGCCACTACCGGGTTAAAGCATCTGGCAGTTCCTCTATAAACCAAGTTGCCCAAGGCATCGGCTTTGTGTGCCTTAATTAGAGCGAAATCGGCGGTGAGAGGCAATTCTAGGATATATTCTTTGCCATTGATAACTTTCTTCTCCTTCCCTGCCTCGACTACAGTTCCTACTCCTACCGGGGTGTAGAACCCTCCCAGTCCTCCTGCCCCAGAACGTATTCTCTCAGCCAAAGTGCCCTGAGGAACCATCTCGATTTCAACCTTTCCTTCATTGTATAGCCTTTCAATGGGAGAGGTGGGTGGCATGCCGCCCAGGGCTGGCACTGACCCGATGAATTTCTTTGCCTGGCCGTTCTCGAATAGGATTCCTATGTCTTGGTATCCCTCTGGTTTTATTCGCTTACTCAATTCAAAGCCTACCCCACCTGCGTTAGCTATAATTGTCAGATTTTTTGCCCCTTGCCTAGCTAAAGCCGTGATCAAATTTATTGGCAGCCCTCCAAAGGAACCAAAGCCACCTACCATTATGGTAGCACCATCAAAAATATCGGCTACTGCAGCATCAGGGCTACTGAAGCTCTTGTTTACTAGCATTTTACCCTCCTTATATATATGGCTTTAGCAAAGAAGTACCGCTCCCGGAGAAACAATAAACTTAGGTATGCCAAAGGGAAGTGATTTCATCACGTGAGCCCCAAATTTGGTAATTCATTTATATTCTTCTCTCCTATTATGAAGCAGTTTTGACCAAGTTGCTATCACTTTAGGAGTATTGTGTCTTAATCGGGCCGGCAGCGAGCATATCCTCAACATCTTTATCTGGTAATGCTAGCCGAATCAGGAATTCCTCGTCAGAAAGTCCAAGCCCAACCTTACGACGCAGCTCTTCTATAGATGGTTCAGGATGTTCGGTATTTAAAATGTTCTTGGCTTGGGGTAGACTGCTTATCTTATCCAAGATGTTTTGGTCTATAGGAGCTGGTGGTTTTCCATAGTAGCCGGCTACGTACTCGATTACCTGAGTAGGCACTGTTTTGTACCGCTCACCGGAGACGACATTCATTGTTGCTTGGGAGCCGACGAACTGGGAAAAGGGTGTAACCATAATGGGGTAACCGAGTTCCCTGCGGACCTGAATCACCTCCTCCAGGACTTCTTCTAACCGGTGTTCCATCTTTACCTCAGAGAGCTGACGTTTGAGGGTTGTCATCATTCCTCCGGGAACCTGATGCTCGTAGTAATAAACATCATGTTCTACCGGTGCCCCCATCGGCCGGCCCTCTCTTTCCGCAACGTAGCGAAAATGAGCTGCCATGGCCTCCAGTGCTTCCTCATCCAAGTTTGCCGAATAGCCCAAGCGGCGGGCATTTCTTAATATATTTTCCGTGGATGGCTGAGAAGTGCCATTGGCAAGGGGTGAGATAGCTGTGTGAACCGTCCGGATACCAAGTTGGATGCCTTCCAGATAAACAAGAGGCGCCAGCCCAGTATTACAATGGGAGTGTAGCTCAAGGGGCAGCCCGTTGATGCTCTGTTGAAGGGCGGGCACTAGTGTCCGAATGCGGTCAACGGTTAGTAGCCCACCTTGGTCTTTTATGTACATGCCATCGACATCAGGAGATGCTGCTATCTCTCGAGCCTTTTGCGCATAGTATTCATCGGTATGCACCGGACTGATCGTATATGACAGTGCCACCACGAGTTCCTCAGCCCCCGCTGCCTTAGCTAACTTGGCTTGCCGAAAGATAAGGTCTACGTCAAAGGAAGGCTCTAACATCCACACCCGCCTTATGCCGCTAGCGATAATTCGCTCCATGGCAAGAGCCATGACTGACTCTGGCACACGCTTCCACCCCATGAACCGTATACCCGTCCCCCCAAAACTTAAAGGTGTCCTGGGCATTGCCTTGCAAGCAAGCCGTATCTTCTCCCAAGGGTTTTCCTTATGCCAGCGGACACTTACCGCCATATGCATCCCGGTTATAAAGTCCACAGCTTTGAACCCAACCCTATCCATCACCGGTGCAATAGAAAGTATCATGGCAGTGGTTATTCCGGTGGCATCCCAGAGGCTCTGGTTACCGTCCCGTACCGTGGTATCGATAAAATTGATCTCGCCTTTAGTAGAAGTCAATTTACTCCCTTTTGGTTTAGACTCTCCTCCTCACCCCCAGTTTGAAAGTAGCGGATGGCACTTCATCTTCCCACTTAGAACTACCCTTTCTCTTCTTGTTAGCCACCCTTCAGTTTCATTACCTCCTCAAAGGCGTCGACGACCGCCTGGGCGAAAGTTGGGTCATCAATGTTGGCATCTACCTCCCTCAATTCAATCTCAATCTTCAACTTCTTCCTCAATTCATCGGCGAAAGCCTTGTTGGCTCGCGGGTCATAGAAGGAAGCCCCCTCCCTCTCGATGGAGAGCCAGCCTCGTAGCGGGACGAGGAATTTGGTTGGACCTACTGCCCTGTTTAGTTTCTCAGCATAAACTGAGGCGAGACTTCTTGCTTCTTCAGTATTTAGCCATACTGTGACTCTTTGGGCATCCATAAAATAATGTCGGCGCGTCTTGAGCTCAGTTGCCAATGCATCTGCGGTAAATCCCGTCCGGGAAATGGTATTAACACCTCCCGGAGCAACTACCTGCGGGATGCCCTTTTCCCCAGCTATCTCTAGTCGCTCTGGCCAGGATGTTCGCGAGCCGCCATGTAAAGCGTTGGTTATACTAGAGGGTACCAAGTCAATAACACCGGTGAAAAACCCCTCTCCTATAAGCCTCTCCATAGCTATCTCAGGTACACCTGAGGCGTGAAACCTGACAGGCTCATACCTCTCCTTTAGGGCTTCGCACACGTAGCGGACACAGTTATCAGTATATCCATAGGTGGTTATTGCCACCATTGGCTTCTGTTCGGCCGGACTTCCAGATGGAATCTCTTCTTCAACCATGCCACAAATTGCTCCAGCAGCCCTGCCTAGCTGAGCTTTGAGGAGGTTATTAAGACCTCCAATGTCAAATACTGAATGCATCAATGTTATACCGGTAGGACCAAAGAACCGGTTAGAGCCCGGCATCGAGGCACCGCTAGACACTATCAGCTTAGGGATGCCAAAAGGTAGTTCATTCATGATACTCGATGCCAAGACTGTACTGCTTACCCCTCCGATGGCAACTACACCATCTACTACCTCAACTTTGGAAAGGTCCTTCAGCTTAGCTATTGCTCCCTTAATTATTACCTCTATTACTTGGCGCCTTTCTTTAGACGCCCTCAATTCTTCTATTTCTCCTCCCCCGGCTCTGGCAATTTCGTCAGCGGTAATGTCAGCCGTGATTGTTGCCGGACCTCCAGAGCCAACATCAATCATAATTACTCTATGGCCATGTTTTAATATGAGCTCTTTTAGGTAATTAGCTTCTTCACCCTTAGTATCTAAGGTAGCAATGAGAGCTATTCTTTTCAAGGCTTCCCCTTTCTAACACTTATGCCCACTATGCTGGTTTGTAACGCTGCCATAACCCTTACTCTGTGGTTAGTCCTGGTCTTCGTGGTTGCTTCTACTTTACCAGGTGTCACATCTTACCCCCTTCAAATCCTGCCCCCTTTGAGAACCGGCTCAGCATTAAGTCCACAATTTGGTCAACGGGACTCTTTCTTTGTGCTATAACCTCAGCACGAGTCTGTAACAGGATGACACTCTCCGGGAATGGTAGGTCTTGGTCTATAGCCCATTCCGCATCCTGGGGTACGCCGAAGTGCTCCTCCAGTATCTTGCCCAGTTTTCCTATTTCCCTTGTCTCCTCGTCGCTCAAACAGAAACTAGAACTCTTGTCCGGTGGTGTCTCCTCCTCAGCCACCCCTACTTCTTTGAAGGTTACATATCTGGACTTCGGCCCCAGTTTCTTCCCTTTTATCTCCAAGCTCTCCTTATCCAGGATGTAAACGTCAGGCGTTGACTCACCGCTGACAACGCTCTCCCCTAATCCCCAGTTAGCCTCGATTATCATCCTGGCCGTATCACCAGTGTTGGGATCAGCAGTGAAAATAATTCCGGCAGCACGAGCATTCGCCATTTTCAGCACGGCGACACCAATAGGGTCACTCTCTAATGACATCCCCTTCCGGCTTCGAAAAGCCAGAGACCGAGGGTTAAACGTGCTTGCCCACACCTTCTTGATTTTTTCTACCAAATCTGAATCCCCTATTACATTAAGGTAAGTCTCATATTGCCCAGGGTGACTTACTGTCCCAGCCGATCGTGTTGAAACAGCAACTTCAGCAGCACTGCACCTCCGACATAATTCCCTATAGGATGAGACTATTGTTTCCTCCATCTCCTTAGGCATAACTTTTGACTGTACAATTTGGCGTATACCAGCACTTATCTCGTTAAACTGCTTTAGGTCTTTCGGGCCACTGCCAAACCTGGTCAAATACTCCTGTATCTCATAAACAACACCTGTCATACTCATAAAATCCCGGTACGCTTCGACGGAGAGTGCAAATCCAGGGGGAACTCTTAACCCCATCTTGGTCATCTCACCCAAGTTAGCGCACTTCTTGCCCACTAAGTCAGTGTGCTCCTGTCCTAACTCCTCAAGCCAGAATAGCCACCTTCTAGACACGATATACCTCTCCTGCTCCTCTTTTTATAACGGTTATTTTCAAGTTAAAGACTCTCTACGCCCTTATAGCTTTCAAAAGGTTTTCCGAGGTTGTTACCCAGCCGAAAGTAGACCGGACGTTGAAAATCGTTGCTTCTTGGGTTGAGCTAGGGCCCATTTGACTTACAGCATCAGAAACGAGAATTGGGAAGTATTGCAAGGAGAAGGCGTGTCTAAGTGTAGATTCAACACAAATGTTAGTGGCCGTTCCTATAAATAACAGGTGCTTGACACCGTAAGTCCTCAAAACGATGTCTAGATTCGTTCCGATGAACCCGTCATACTTTTGCTTCCGAATAACTATATCACCTTGCTGTGGTTCCAATTCCTCTATGATATTAGCTCCCCAGGTGCCATAAATATAAAGCTTGTCTTTCAATTCGGGGCGTTGGCGAATCAAAGTTAACCCTCGCGATTTGTACCAGGCCGGCGAGTTTGGGCCGCCACTGTCTGATAAGTCGGGGCTATACCCCATCTGCAAATATATGATTTTGATTCCTTTTTCTCGTGCTGCGCGGACTATCTCCCGGCAAGGCTCGATAATTTTCTCAGTAGCTGAAATGTCAAAGCCAATCAGATCCAAATAACCACCTCTGCGCACAAAAGCATTCTGCATATCTACCAC
>JAUWYK010000031.1 GCA_030615865.1 Dehalococcoidia bacterium | reverse complement strand
CAAGCTTTCGTGCAATGGGCAAACTTCTTGGACAAGAGCGGGGTGTTATGCCGAAGTTAATAATCAAAGAAGGCGGGATGCCACTTGCCCGATTACAGCTGAGGCTACCCACACGGGAGGGGGAGGTAAAATATTTAAGCTAAGGGGGAAAAGATTTAAAAAAACCCCTAGTACCTCAGTTTCCCCTGGCAGAGCCCGCCTAGATGAATTCAGCTTTCTTTAGACAACGTCTTCACCTGCTTATTGAGCCAGCATATCCGTCTGCATTGACTCATAGTGAATCATACCTTAACCTATTTATCTAGAATATATAGAGCTCCTTCGTTTCCGTCGACCCTTATCTTCTGGCCTGTTTTAATCTTTGTGCTGGCTCCCTGTATATTGCCCAGCATTGGTATCCCATACTCACGGGCAATAATGGCGGTATGACTAAGCGTGGCACCGCTATCAGCAACAACGCCGGTAATTACGCCAAATGCTGGAGCCCAAGCTGGATTTGCACCAGGGCAAACCAAAATATCGCCTGGTTGCACTGAGTCTAGTTCCGCATAGTGTACTATAACTCGGGCTGGCCCTTCAGCAACGCCTGGAGCCCCACGTAACCCAAAGAAATCGGCTCCTAATTCCGGCTTCACCTGGGGTACTTCACCTACGCTAAGCTTCATGGCAATAACATCATTTGACGGGATCATGTCTTGTGCTACAGCCTCTTCTAGGTCGCTCCGTTGTGTAAAAACAAGGGGGTTTCCCATTTTACTAGCTCTTTCCCACACGGCACGCCTCCGATTAACTATGTATCGTAGATTGTGGGCTTCAGAGACGAGCATGACTCTTTCAATTTCATCTGGGTTTAGAAAGAAGATGTCATCGGGTTGTTTGATCGTGCCAGCATTAGCAAGTCGTTTGCCTATTGCCAAATAGCCACGGCGCAGCAAGGCGTGAACATGTAGCTCGCAGTAAAGGTCATGCTCTTCGCTATATAGGCTGGCCTTTTGCGCCAGTCCTAGCAATGTTTCAAACCGTGCCTTGTCTTTATCTGGCACTCTTTGCAACATCAGTGCCACTGCCTTCTTCCTCCCCGTCTCTAAGCTTGGTCTTATCTTATCAAGTATGTAATCGCAGCGCCACGTGATAAACTTCTTAATCACGCCGATGGGCTGGGTAGGATCCTCTAGCCAGTAGGGTACATTAAGGTCATTCATGCGGACCATCCTCCACCCTTCCAATGCTAAGAAGTCATAAAAGTCCTTAACGAACTGTTGCCCCGTTTTTGTTTGCTCCAGCCTAGGTAGTATATCCTCGTCTTGGTTCTCTAGAAAAACACTAGCCAGGCCCATTTGTACGGCAAGCTGTGCAAATTCCCACAATCGTTTGTCAACTTGGTATACCTTGTTATCAAAGCCCCTCAGCATTGCCAGAAATTCAGGGCTCTGGTCGTTTAGACCAAAGTGTTCCTTGCATAATTCCTCAAGCATCAGCCAAGCACTGTAGCTAGCGTACATTCCCAGGAAATGTATTTCCCACATCCGACGATAGGCATTGATAAGCTCATAGTTATGGTATAAAAGCTCAATATTTGTTGCCTGACCAAGGTCTATAGCCTTGAGTTTTCCATATATGCCCAGTAGTTCTTGTTTATAGCCGTCCCATAGGCCATCGAAGTTCTCAAACCACGGCTTTAGCGCCTCCTGGAATTTAATCTCGCGCTTCTTTACTATATCCTCGTCTCTAATTATGTGAAAAGCCATGTAACACCCGCCATCCTTATATCTCATTTCCCACCCCTTACAGGAGGGAATACTGAGGGTGGTGGCAGCGTACTTCAATCCGTGACAGCAATACCTGTTCCAGAACCAGCCAAAGAGCGGTGTCCACGGTGGTACACAATGAGTCGCATCGAGAAACCACGAATGCATCGCTGGAACATCAATCTTCTCGTCAAAGTCATACCCTGGTACCGCGTCCCATAATTTTAGTTTTCCTGCCATTTCGCCTCCTTTCCATTTTGGGAGTGCCAACTATAACCGTTAACAATGGCTGTTATATTTCTTCCTCCTTGACCTGCAGCCTGACACCCCGGTACCATGTTGCCTTTTATGACTCTTGCCTCTTCTTTACTAATACATTTGCCGGCCACCATCGACCATCAATGTCGCCCCGGTGATGAAGTCGCTTTCATCGCTGGCAAAGAAGATGATAGCGCCAACGAGATCCTCAGGCTGTTGCACACGCCCGAGAGGAATACAACTTACATCATACTTCTCGATACTTCCTATTGTTCTGCTCGCTGCAGTATCGGTAAAGCCAGGAGCCAATACATTAACCCGAATTCCATATTGTCCTAACTCAGCAGCTAAGTCTCGGGTCAGGCCAATAACTGCAGCTTTAGAGGCGATGTAATGTGATAAGTTCTTTGAGCCAGCGAAGACCGACTCAGAGGAGATGTTGATTATTTTGCCCTTCCCTTGCTTCTTCATTTGAGGAAATACCGCTCTGGAACATAACCAAGGACCCTTCACATTTATCGCCATCATTCTGTCCCACTCTTCTATTGGGATTTCAGTAAATAGATTCCTCGTTATTCCGTAGTATAAGCCAGCATTGTTAACCAGTATATCGATGCGGCCGAACTCCCGCACTGCCTCATCAGCCATGCGCCGGGTGTCTTCCTCAGAGGTGACATCGACCCTAAGCGATAAGGCAGAGCCTCCCTTGGCATTGATTTCCTCGGCTGTTTGTTGCACCTCCTTTTCAAGAATGTCGGATACGACCAGTTTGGCACCTTCTTCAGCCATCCTTAGGGAATAAACCTTACCCAAACCTCTCCCACCACCAGTTACTATTGCAACCTTACCTTCTAGCCTTCCCACCTGAGCTTCCTCCTTTCATAATGTATATTGTTAATACTATTGCCTCAGATACCCAGATATGCTTTTCTTACGTGTTCGTCCTGCAGGAGTGCTTTGCTCTCTCCCTCTATGACGATTTGACCGTTTTTTAACACATATGCTCGGTCAGCTATTTGCATGGCTCGTCGGACATTTTGCTCAACTAATAAGATGGTGC
Source organism: Dehalococcoidia bacterium (assembly GCA_030615865.1). The sequence goes on along the minus strand of JAUWYK010000031.1, from coordinate 16,793 downwards.
TCCCCTGATTGTGCAGCTCCTGTATAACCTTGAAGGTTTCCGCTACCACTAAGGGTGCCAACCCGTATGATAGCTCATCAAGCAGGAACATTTTTGGCTTTGACATTATGCTTCGCCCTATAGCCAACATTTGCCGCTCACCACCACTTAATGTCCTAACCAATTGCCCTGCCCTTTCTTTTAGTACTGGAAAGATTTGATAGACCAACTCCAGTGTTTCCTTTTTCTGTTTCCACAGTTTGGAAACATAGGAGCCCATCTCCAGGTTCTCCTGCACTGACATATCCAGAAACCCCCCGCCCCCCTCTCTTACTTGAGAAATACCCAATTCAACGATGCGATGAGGTGCCATTCTATCTATTCGATGGCCAAGGAACTCCACACTACCTGAAGCTGGATGTATCAAACCAGAGATAGTGTTAAGCACCGTAGTTTTGCCAGCGGCATTAGCCCCAATTAAAGCCACTATTTCCCCCTCACCAACTGTCAGGGAAACATCCCACAGGGCTTGGGCCTTCCCGTAGAAGACGTCTATATTGCTAATCCTGAGCATAGCCTACTCCCCCAGATATACTTCAACCACTGTTCTATCCTTCGCTATCTCCTCAGGTATTCCTTCAGCTATCTTCTCACCGTGGTGCAGCACCATAATTCGGTGAGATATACCCATCACTGCCTCCATAACATGTTCCACCAGAAAAACTGTAATCCCTTCATTCCGGATCCTCCTTATCAGCTCCATAGCCTGGGCTACTTCTGCGGGGTTAAGCCCTGCCATCATCTCATCAAGCAATAACAGTTCTGGCCTTGTAGCCAACGCTCTAGCTACCTCAACAAGCTTTTGGTCACCAATGGTCAAGGCTTCGGCGGGAATCATTTGCTTCTCTTCCAGTCCTACGAACTCTAATAACCTCATTGTTTCCTGTCTGGCATCGGCGGTAGATATATTCCTTGACCTCCCAAATAATGACCCCAATAATACATTGTCAAAAGCGCTCATAGTGGAGAAAGCTCTAACTGGCTGAAATGTCCTCCCTATCCCGCGGTTACTGATTTGGTATGGCTTCAGGGCAGTAATGTTTTCACCCTTGAATCTTATCATCCCAGATGTAGGGGCGAAAGCACCGGTTATCAAATTAAAAAGGGTTGTTTTACCAGCTCCATTTGGGCCAATCAAACCAACGACTTCACCCTGGTCGACATGGAAGTCAACATTTGATACCGCGGCTAATCCTCCAAAATACTTGGTCACCCCTTCACCTTCAAGTATTGGCATGTTGCCCTCCAGAAACTCGTTTCCCAAAGTTTTTACCGGACCTTCACCTGAATCTGGCGAGAATACCCCCTGATTTGCTGACTCCTTTTCTTGCGAACAATCCTAGTAATCCGGAGGGCAAGAATAAGATAACAGCTATTAATATAATGCCATACAGGGCCAAGTAGTAATAAGTAAATTCGGTTAATAGCACCTCTGCGATAATGGTAAGAATAGCAGCACCTAAAAGAGGTCCATACATTTGTCTGATGCCGCCAACAAGGACCATTAGAACCACCGTAAAAGAAATAACGGGATTAAAGGCAATCGCTGGATTAATATATGTCCAGCGTCCGGCGATGATTGCACCAGCTAACCCCATAAAGGTAGAGCTAATGGCAAAGAAGAAAATTTTGACAGCAGTTACATTTACGCCCATGTGATGAGTAGCTTCCTCCGATTCTCCAATACTCTGCAAGGCAAACCCAAATTTAGACGATTTAATAATGTAACTGGTAAGTAGTGCTGCCAGAAGAACGATTAGCATGGTGTAATAAGTGATTACAGGGTCTGTCATCGGAACCCATCGGCTAAGGGTTGATGTTATATTAATTTCATACCACCGCACGGTATGCTTTAAAAACTCGCCAAACCCAAAGGTGAATATAGCAAAGTAAATGCCCCTTAGCCTGAGGGTTGATAGTCCGACAACAAGGGCAAGTAAAAAAGCTACCAAGCCGCCAAGGACGATAACTATAGGTAGGGGGAAGGCATCACCCAGCACGGCTGCGGTATATATGCCAACCCCGAAAAAGGCGGCTGACCCGAGCGAGATGTAACGGGAGGGACCAGAGAAAATGTTCCAACTTACGGCAAGGACTGCGTACATAAAGAGGGTGGTTGAGAATATGTATATATATGCCGAGGTATAGAAGGGTATAACCGCTACTGCGACCAATACTAAGAAAAGCAGCCCGATATAAGTCGCTCTTTTGCCAGTAAATTGCATCTTATCCGTACGTTTTCCCTAAGACACCCTGTGGCCTTACCAAGAGTATAAGCATAAAGACTGCATAGAAGACAGATAGCTGTAAGGCCATATCTATATGCATCGTTATGGAAGCAATAAAGCCCAGTATCAAAGCTCCTAGTAGACCACCTAAGACATTGCCTAATCCACCTATGACAACCACCACGATGGCAATTATGGCATAGGACATACCCATAAGCGGTGTAATCGTATATATCATGCTTATAAGTATGCCGGCTACACCTGCCAGAAGAACGCCGAGTCCAAAATAAAGGGCAAGAACCGTATCAATGTTTACCCCGGTAAGCTGAGCACTGGTCAGGTCCTGTGCCACTGCTCTACCGGCTTTTCCCCAGCGTGCCCGCCAAAGGAATAGAAACAAGGCCAAGCCTACGACTATAGCGACCAACAGAATCACCAAGCGATTTGCCGCGAATATAGATCCCAACAGGTTAACAGGATTAGCTAAATAAGTGTAGGCTCTTATTTCGGAACCCCAAGCCAGTAAAGCTATATTATCAATGATGTACAGGACACCGAAGGAGGCGAGGAGGGAATTTATCTCAAACATTTCCATCGATTTTGCTCGCTTCCTGAGACGCTGAAACAGAGTGATATAAATTAAAAAGCCAATTACAAATAGGATAGGGGCGACGATGAGAATAGAAACAAAAGGGTTAATCCCGAGGAGTGTATATAGCAAATAGGCGCCGAAAGCGCCAAGCATAATAAACTCTCCGTGGGACATGTTCAGCACTCGTGAAATACCAATCTGAAGGTTAAGACCTACAGCCATTACACTGTAGAGACCAGCCATTATTAGGCCGGTAATCACTATATCAACGATAAGTGTTGGACTCACGCCTTCTTTTTGTCCTTCCTGCCTCAGTAACTCACAGCTTGATTAAAAAGCAAACAAGATAACACCTGTTGACGCCAGCTACTTTGCCAGAATACCTGCTGGTTAACTTACGACATAACACCCCGTTTGGGAGAGTCGGACTCTCCCAAACGGGGCACACTACTACTCTTAAACGAGCAAACGCACCTTATTCTGTCGGCCACTCAGGCTTGGGGAAGATGGGTTCATGAGTTCGCTTGTCCTTAGGCATAATAACGTGTATGTCCCCATCTATCCATTGTCCATACAGACCCATAAAATATATATTACGATTATCGACGAATTTTATGGGACCCACTGAGGTATCAAATGTCTCCGTAGCGATCATGTCCCTTACCTTGGCTCTGTCAAGTCCAACCTTCTCAATACATTGCTCAAAGATTTCACAAAGGATAGTAGTATATATGCCTCCCCACGTTTCAGGTTCCCTGTCCCAGCGCTTCTCGTACCTCTGGAAAAAGTCTTCCACCTTAGGAGAGCTATACCTACTGACGGGAGCGTAGCACATAACCCCCTCAACAACATCGGCGCCGAATGCGTCTCTATATGCGGGGAACGGCACACCGACACCAAGGCTGAAGACTTTTAGATTGAGACCTAGCGTTATCGCTTGCCCTGTCATGAGAAAGGTACCTTCGGGGTAGGAATAGGCAACCAGAGCATCGACATCGGCTGCCTGAACCTCTTTTAGCAGGGGAGCTAAGTCTGTAGGACTGAGGGGGTAGCTACGGAGTACAGCTATCTCAACCCCTTTCTCCTCGCAGTAAGGCACGACAACGCTCTTATATTCAGCGCCATGCTCGTCTGAAACGTAGATTACGGCTATCCGCTTAATTCCGTGCTCAATGAGAAAGTCTATTTGTTGTGGCACAATATCACTGGGTTGACACAAAATTAAGAATAGATAAGGGAATGCCCCCGCCGCCAGCTCCTCCGTTAGCTTCTGCGAGGTGCATGTTGCCGTGATCCAGGGATAGCCATACTTACTGATTATAGGGGCGGCAGCAACGTTCATGGCAGTGCCCCAAGACGGGAGCAAAAAGTGAACCTTGTCGTCCAGAATCAATTTCTCAAGCAGCTTAGTCATTTCCCCTATATCACTCTTATCGTCATATCGAATATGCTCTACAGGGATGCGCTTTTCGTATTCCGGTATGTATAATCCACCTCTGGCATTGACTTCCTCGATCCACATTTCAAAGTTGTTTCTGGTCAATGCCTCTACACCCGGAGCATACGGCCCCGTAAGCGAGGTTGACTGCCCAAACAAAATGTACTCTGGTGCTGGCGGGGGAGCTACTTCCTCAGGAGCACAAGACGCTGCAAAGGGCAGCACTGCCACCGTTAAGATTAGACAGATACTAGCCGTTAATCCCACTAACCTTTTCTTTGTCATTTGAATCCTCCTAATAAGTCCTTTGATTTGCTTAATCTTAAATATTTATGCCACTTATCACCCCCTTTGCTTGTGTTTCTTTGCGCCTTCTCCTCGTATGTTTTGCCTCCGCGAAAATAAACCTAACAATGGCCTACAACGTCTTGGTAATGGGCTATCATCTAGGTAACATTTTGCGGAATTATAATAACGGGGTAGGCTTATCTCTACTATGATTTAAATCACACAGCACAGAACGCCCACAATGGTATTTTATAAAGGGGGCTGTAAGGAAGGAAACTCTCTCTTACGAATTCACACGAGATCAAGGTCACGGCTTAAAAGGTGCAGCCTGGTTTCATCCAAGATAGTGATTTTCCCCCGAGTACAATGGATGATACCAGAATTCTTTAATTGACCCATCACCCTAGTGGTGGTCTCCCTCGTAGTTCCAGCCAGCTCGGCAATCTCTTCAGCGGTAAAGAACAGGGTGTTGCCAAATTTGGAAGAAAGCATGCAGAGAATCCTAATCAACCGCTGGTCTACCCTATTCACTGCCATATCTCTAAGCCTGTCATACGCTCTGTGAACTTGCTCTCCCAAAATAGTGATGAGACTCATAGCTACGCTGGGATTATTAGTGACGAAAGATAAGAATTCTTCCCGTCCAATACGCAGGACAACTACATCACTCAGGGCTTGTGCTGAGGCCCAACGCGGTTTGCCATCAAACAAGACGGCAGAATAGACTGTGTCACCGTGATGGAGCATGCCAACGGTGAAGTTCTTGCCACAAGCGGATTGCTTGAACAGTTTAATTCTGCCTTCTTGAATAATATAAAAAAACTCAGAAGTTTCCCCTTCATAGAAAATAAACTCACCCTTTCTGAAATAGCAAAGGATGGTGAGACCAGCTAATTCGTTCAGCTTATCTTCACTCAAATCAGTAAAGTTGGGCGACTGCTTGAAAACTTCAACCTTACTATTGATATCGCCTTTATGCAAATCCTTGGAGGTTACCCTCAACTCCTCATCCCTCATAAGTCCCCGTATATGTAATATACTTATAAATCGGCTAGTATTGCAAATGGTAGTATAGTAATTGTTAAACCAACCGCATCGCCAGCAATTTGAGCACAGTTTAGTTTATAGAAACTATAAGTCTGCCAGTGGTTTGTGTCAAGCTCTGTAGCTGTTTTGCGGTTCATTATTGACAGACAAAGCTGCCGTAGTATAATTAGGTTCATAAACATAGGGGAATGGGTGGGCATAGTCGGAGCTATAATACGGGAGGAGAAATGACAGCGCAAGTGAAGTTGTGGGATGCATTGCCCGGGTATGAGCTCAACGAAGAAACTGACCTTCCCGAGATGCACTCATGGTTTTTGGATGCAACGCACTGCGTGCCGCCGTGGACGCCGATGTTTAGCTGGTTCTGGAACAGATATTGCTCTCATGGACTAAAATATTGTGCTGATTTACTGAGCATTCCTACCTGTAAGGGCTGGGAGTTCAAAGGAAGGAATGGCGGAGGGTATTGTGCCTTTCATATAGTCAGGGATGAACAAGAGATTAAGAGACGCGAAGTCAAATTTAGGGAGGCGCTACGCCCATGGATTGAGGATTTTGACGGGATATGGGATGGTTACAAAAAAGAGATGTTCAAGATATATGAGCCAATTAAGACCATGGACCTTGACCATGCTTCGAACTCTCAGTTGTTACAGCACCTTTATGATCTTATAAGTATGTATCGCAGGATGTGGGAAATTCACTTTCAGGGAATGTACGTTGCTTACAACGCCTGGCTCATACTTGAGGACTTGTTTAAGAGGCGTTTTGGCATCGGGGATCAAAACCCTGAATTCCAGAAATTGCTAATAGGTTTTGATAATAAAGTATTTCAAGTAGATAGACGGCTGTGGCAGTTAGGTCAGCTAGCCGTGGAGAAAGGTTTGGACGATATTTTTGAGACTAACGAAGCCAGAGACACAATCCCAAAGCTTGAGCAGATTGAAGCTGGCAGGGAGTGGCTTAAAGAGTTCCGCGATTTCTTATTGGAGGATGGGTGGAGGATGCAGCGGATGGCTGAGATCAATGAGCCAACATGGATTGAGGACCCTACCCCACCTATATCGGCTATAAGAGGCTTCATTATGAAGGGTGGTCATTTTGTTCTAGACGAGGTAAGGGAAAGCTTGGCAAAAGAGAGAGAAGAGGCAATAGCCTCATTGTTACAAAGGGTGCCTGATGAGGAAAAGGAATGGTTTGAGGCATTAATAAGGCTGGCTCAGAAGGCGAGCTCATATACTGAAGAGCATGACCATTATCTTGACATGTACTCTCACGCGTTGATACGCCGTGGTCTATTGGGGATAGGAAGGAGGCTTGCTCAGGCAGGAACCATTGATAAGCCCGATGATATTTTCTACTTGAACCCAGACGAAGTCGAGAGTGTCATGCTTGTCCCCGAAGCTCATAAGTTGCAATACATAGTCGACCGTCGGCGCGCTGAGTGGGAGGAGTGGCAAAAGAGGCCAAACCCACCCGTAATTACGGAGCGAAATAGCCTAGAAGAGGCCATAGAAAAAGACCTGCTGCCGGCAAGGGATGCTATTGCCATGAAAACCTCTATTGGCGAGATGCCCAAGGTAAGACTGGAGTTAAAGGCTGACCTCTACGGCATAACTGCAGCTCCCGGTGTTGCTGAGGGGCTAGCCCGAGTCATATTAAATTATGCGCAATTGGGTGATGTCCAAGAAGGCGACATTTTAGTTGCTCCAGCTACAGCTCCAAGCTGGACACCAGTTTTTGGGCTGATCAAGGGGGTAGTCATTGATAGAGGAGGAATCCTTTGCCATGCCGCTATCGTGGGACGAGAATATGGATTACCAACGTTGGTAAACACCTTTGAAGGCACTACTAAAATCAAGACGGGGCAAAGGATAAGGGTAGATGCCAATGAGGGGGCTGTTTATATCCTAAGTGCATAGGTCAAGCCGACATCCAAAAGTAGCAATGGATTCCTTCAAGCTTAGTCTGAGGGAATTCATTACTGTGTGAGAAACATGGCTTATATTACAGGTTACAGTCGGTAGATTATCTTCACCATTGCGTCTATGATATGATCAGTGGCGCTTCGAGATTTTTGGACCGCTATCTTTGCTGGGCGGGTCTGTAGCAGGAATACACTCTCAGGGAAGGGCAAAATGGAATCGATAGACCATTCCAAATCCTGTGGTTGGCCCAAGCGGTCTTCAAGGATTTTGGCTAACTTGGCTATCTCTTTCACCGCCTGGTCATCTATGCAAGGGATTGACACCATATCAGGAGGCACTTCTTCGCTGGTTGTCCCCTGACCCTTGCTCACTATCTGAATTGTTTTATTACCTATCGTCCTGTCTCTTATCTCCAAGGTCTCCTTATCTACAAAAAACCTATCCATACCCGCTCCGCCGCTGACGATACCCTCTCCCAATCCCCAATTGGCTTCGATGATTATCTTCGACGACTCACCAGTTACCGGATTAACAGTAAGACTCACACCAGCACAGCAGGCATCAACCAGTTTTTGAACAGCAACGCCCAGCATATCTCCATCAACAGGTATACCTTTGTTAACTCGGTAGGCTATAGCTCGTGTGCTAAAGGCACTCGACCACACCCTCTTTACCTTGTCTAACAGCTCCTCATCACCTCTAACATTAAGATAGGTACCAAACATCCCGGGGCGGCTTACGGGTCCAGATGACCTCACTGAAACTGGAACATCAACGCTTCCTACATGACTACATAGGGCTTGGTAGTAGGAGCTTATGTCCCCTTTTATGTTCTTTGGCATCTCCTTGCTCTCTATTATAGTACTAATGGTTCTGCTGACCTCTTCGAATTGTCCAATATGCTTAAGTTTACCAAGACCATGTATATAGTGAGATATCTCCTCATAGGCCCCTGTTTCTTTAATAAACCTCTTATAGACATCAATGGAAATGGCAAACCCTGGGGGGACAGGCATCCCCATTTGAGTCATAACGCCCAGGTTAGCGCATTTCTTGCCCACTATATCGTTATGTTCTTGTCCCAGCTCCTCGAACCAGAATATGAGCTTGCTCGAACCCATGGCACTCACCACAACTTACAAATCCCTTTTATCTCCCCAGCAATCTCCCTGAGTTGTAGCTCCCTTATTCTCCTATCAGAGCTAAAGCATCGCTAAGGCACGCCTTGATGCACTGAGGATCGTCTCCACAATGGTCACAATTTATTGTGTCGACATCAGGCTTCCTGAATAAAGCCACTATTCGTGACTTTTTGGGGTTAACGGTGTTTTCGCTATACTGCAACGAGCAAACTACCTCACAGAGGCAGCATTCACAGCAGTTATTATGGTCTATCTTTATTCTCGCCATTACCTGCCTCCTTCTTGGCTCAACCCTAACTCGGCTAACTTCTCAGCAGTGGGAACACCGTTTATATCCCATCCCCTGGCCTTGTAGTATTCAGGTAGCATCTCACCAAGCCTCACTACTTGCCCTTTAGTTGGCCCCTCGGGCATGGGCTCCTCAAGTATCCTTTTGGGAAGAGTATCATCCTTTGCCGTAAGCCCCGCCTTTAAATTGAATAGCCGTTCTATATTCCAGATTCTCTCACCAGCCAGCAGCATGCTCTCTCTAGTATAGCCAGCACCGGTAACGGTTTCCAGCAGGGACGGCACTATCTCTTCTCTCCACGGCAAGAAGTCACGGATATAGATGGCGTGACACAGCCCGCTGGAATCTATCGAGGCAATATAGTCTTGATCTGTTTTCGCCAGAGCTGCCTGCCCCGCTGTTTCAAATCGAGTGTCATCGTAATAGGCATTGTTTTTAAGATGGCAGGCTCCTCTATTGCTGGTAGCATAACCTAGCCCTAGTATTTGAAAGCCTTGAGGGTGAAAGCCAGGAAACTCCTGTTTCTTTACCCCCATGAAAAGCTCAGGGTGCCCGTACTTGTTAGCTAGTCGGTAGCCACCTTCGGCCAACATATCCCCAAAACCCTGGCGCCGCCCCATCTTTCCAATAAGCTCAACCAGGGCTTTGGCGTCACCAAAATGGAGTGGATAGCCTACATCCTTCTCAGGCAGGAACCCCCTCTCATAAAGCTCCATGGCACAGGCAATTGTGCCCCCTGCCGATATGGTATCCATTCCCATCTCGTTACATAGATAATTAGCCTTAACTATAGCGGCGAAGTTAGTAATGCCACAGTCAGGACCGAGCAGACCAAAACTTTCCCACTCCGGTCCCTCACCTTCACCTTGGAACTCTGGGTCAGTGACTCTGGTTACTTTGAATTCCTGGAAGGGACAACAGAAACAGGTGTTGGATCTTACGAAGAAGTTATCGCGCAAGACCTTCTCTGCGCCGTCCACTCCCTCGATACAGCCCTCTTGGAAGTTCTTGGTTGCCAATACGCCAAATTTGTAGGCTCTTGATATTCCAGTCCAGGTACCATAGAGAGGTCTTCGTTCTAGCATTGGAGATTTCCTGATCTTATCCGAAACGTCAGCGATAAGCTTTTTGAAACTATCCGCATCAGCTAGGGTAACCCCTTTCATTCCTCTGATGGTTACTGCCTTCAGGTTCTTAGACCCCATCACTGCTCCCACCCCGGAGCGACCTGCAGCATGACCGGAATGCATAATACAGGCTATCCTTACCCTATTTTCACCGGCGGGACCAATACAGGATATTTGGGTCTCTCTAACTTTCGTAGTGGCCCTTATCTCTGACCTAATCATGGCCTCAGTTTCAACAGTGGTTTTCCCCCATAGGTGTCGTGCTGGTTTAATCTGTACATCATCATCCTCAATCAATAAGTAAACTGGCTCTTGTGCTTTGCCTTCCACGATGAGCATATCATAGCCAGCAAATTTTAATTCTGGGCCAAAATAACCACCAGCGTTAGAACAGGCAACACCGTCGGTCAATGGCGATTTAGTAACCACCATATACCTACTACCGCCGATTGCACCACTCCCGGTTAACGGGCCAGTTGCAAAGAGCAGTTCATTCTCAGGGCTGAACGGGTCGACACTGGGGTCAATCTCGTTAAACAGGAACTTTGTAGCCAGACCTCGACCTCCGATAAACTCCCTTGCCAAATCTGGATCTAGATCCTCAATAGAGTTGTCACCTCGGGTCAAATTAACCCTTAAGATCTTTCCTACCCAACCATGCATTAAAGCTTGCCCTCCTTAACTTAGTCACTAAGTTCACCTTGTGGTTAGTTATTGCCTTTTCGGGTGCCGGTTTGGCGCAAGCTGGCACAAAGAGCATTACAGCTTATACCAGGACTAAGCAAATGGTATCCTAATGCTGGTAGTCTTATATGATTCACCAAAAACCTCCTTAATAATGATGTTAGTTTGCTGGACATTGCTAGACTACCTCATATACCGCTCCAACACATCGGATTAAAGAAGCTCGAAGCCAGTGACTGCGCTTTCCTTAGCCTTCTTGTACACAAGTTCAGTACCGAAAAAGGGGTATTTTTTCGCCGTTTTCTTGCCGTTTCTTTATGTTAGCCACATTCTCTACCGTGGGACCCTAGACATCCCGAAACCTTTAGGAGGACATCTGACTGCACGGTAGCAACAGGACGAATGCCTATGCTGAATTTTGCCCTGTCTCATCGGTTTACTTTAGCACAACTCTCCGCCAGTTAATACCTTTACCTTCTCACCTTGATAACTCTTCATCGTGCCCGTGGCTCTTTGCAAAATTATAAAGGATGAGATTATCCTTACAATGATTTGAATCACAAAGCCAGAGAACACCTAAGGTACTGGTTCGCGCTATGCTATTGCTCATTGTTACAAGCAAGGGGGTGTACAGAATCGATATGAAAAACACAAAACGCTATTTTGTTAGCCCTAGTTTTCCCTAGAAACCGTTCCGCAGTGCTATAATGAATCAGGGCGCGAAACTAACGTTTGGAGGTATGCAACTATGGCGATTGCAAAGAACCTTCTCAGGTACCATGTGAACTCAATGGTTGCGCTCAATGATAGAAGAAAACTACAGCAAATGCCACTAACCCGCTGGGAATTCCAATTCCCAAGGCACGGTGCCAAAGCTTATATCTGGGATAATGTAGAGGTTAGAGAAGTAAAACTCCATGCCGGCCTCAAAATAATTGTAGTGCTTGAAGGAACTTATAGCGATGATAGCGAGGATACTTGCTCTAAATGTGAATTTCGCGAAGAATTAAAGGAGTATAAGGCACAACAACAGAGGAGAGGGTCCTAGAATCATCCGTTAACGCTACCAATAATACATATTCTCTGTTTTCATGTCCCGATTATCTTCTTCCCAGCTAATTTCCGCATCATCTAGGACAAATCTTCTAACTCCCACCTTCATCGCTCCACCTCGTACCAAACTCAGTCCGCCTTAGCTGGCGCCACACCGTTATTGCTGCTGCCTTGATGCCCATCTCCCGTTCAGCTAGCAACTCTTGCGGGTTACCCTTATAGTAGTCTGCTGGACGAAGATAGTTCGTGGAAGATTCGTAATTTTGAATCCGATAAGGAACTAAACAGCCGGGGGAAAGGCAAATCTCAACATATCGTTGTCTTCTTTACGAATCAGAAAAAGGGAAAAGAAGAGGGAGTATTTTCCTCATTTCTTCTTCCGTGAAACCATTTTCCTCAAAATTCTCTCTCGATTTTTCTATTATCTCCTCAACGCTTTCACATCTCCAATATTTGTCCAATTTATCCTCGTATTCCCTGCCTCCCATGGACTCGTTGATTAAAGTAGCAATATCTTTCACATCAAATGAATATCGCCTTACGTACGGATAGAAGGCCAACCGGCAGAATGGACACGTATTCGCGATATAATCGGCTCCAGTTTTTATGATCTCTTCTACAAGAATGTGTCCCAACTTTTGACCCATTTGAGGATAAGTCATGTTTGCTATTCCCCCACAGCAAAGGGTTTGTTCCTTGATATGTTCCTCTTCCACCAGCTTCAATCCCGGAATAGCCTCCAGAAGTTTTCTTGCCGAGTCAGATACTTTGGTGCGCCGAGTCATGCAGGACTGGTGCAAGGTTACCGTTTTTTCCAAGGGTTTTGTAAAGTTTATTTTCTCCAGGTTTTCGTTTAAGAACTGAGTATAAAATTGAACCTCAAAATCCAACTCAAGAAAACTGGGAAAGAACTCCGTAAACTGACGATAACAACCGGCACAGATAAGGATGACCCTTTCCGGAGAAAAGGCTTTCACGCTAGTGACCAACTCCCGGGCCTTCTCTTCTGACTCCCTAACCTTACCGGCCGCAGGACAAAAACTGGTACCACAGCAGAGTTCCCCTCCTGCCAGGGCAACAAAATTAACCCCCATTCTTTCGAGGACATCTAAAAAAGCAAATATATTATGCGGGAGCGCCGGAGGAGAACATCCCAGAAACACCACATTTTCAGTTCTTTCCGGTCGGGAAGGTACTCGTTTTAACCATCTCGCCTCGGAAGGTTTCGTTTGAAGAGCAGAAAGAATTTCATATAAATTAAGTCTTTGCCCGGGAACAACAAAATTCATCGCCTCGGGCGGTTTTTCCCCACGTTTAATCAGCTCAATTTTGACTGCCTCATGGAGCAGCAGAGGATCAATTCCTTGAGGGCAAGAATCAGAACAATATCCACATCCGGCACAGCTGAAAGCCTTTAGGTAAACTTCCTCCGAGAAAACCCCGTCTTTTAAGAAATCTATCATTTTTTGCATAATCTCCTCGGGGGCTTTATCCTTTAGCGGAGTCAGCGGAAACATCGGGCAATTCCTCACACATTCCTCACAAAGAATACATTCTTCAACAGTCTGACGGACGACATCTTTATAATTTTCCTCGAGTGAAGAGTATTTTCGCTGGGACACCGTTCGTCTCCTTTCAACCAAAACCTTTTTTGTTCCTCTTCTCAGGTCCCACCCGGTGAGGATTATCTCTACCTGGATAAATAGGACAACTGGGATTTCGGTATTACCCGGTACAATACCAGGGTCACCGTCGCCGAAGTAGAATCAAGACTGCTTGAGCTTAGAGAAGTACCCCATCTGTCAAATTGGCAGTATGGATGTATACTTCTATTTTAGGTTCTCCTTGGCAAATATCAAGAACGGTTGTTTTGTACTCATCCGATTTTAAATACGCGTCGAAATGTTCCTGTGTGTCAAATATCAACATGGCACCCTGAGCTAATGTTTTGGGATCCATAATGAAGTATTTCTCCTTAAGTCCGGGAATCTTCCTACAGCCTTCCACTACACTGCCTAAATGCTTCTTCGCGACTTCGATATCGGCTAACTGCTTCTTTACTTCGTCCTTCAATTCGAATTTAACTATGGCGGCTATCATTTTTTACTCCCCCTTTCCTGTTATTGTTGCTGGAATAAATCTATAAAACATTATACCCAATTTTAGGTAATTATTCTGCCTAAATTCAGGGATTCTGGGATTTTTGGACTAATTCCTCAATGTAGCCTTCTTTTCGTTTTAGAAACTTTTCTCTACCATCTGTGTATGACGGAAGAGTCCATTTCATTTCCTTCAGGTTCTGTATTATAATCGGTATCCGATCCCAGGGGATAGATATCAGTATCCATCCCTCTGGGAATACCTCGTGTGCTTTCATACCAAAGGACATCCCGGTGACTGTGTGATTGACTTTGCCGCTTTGATACGGATAAACGTAGAGCCAGGCACATCCCAATACACCTGTTTTCTTGCTCTCCCATATCTCGCCGGTGGAATAGGACATTGCCCTCAGCACGGTTTCTGTCTGGCTGGGAGTGGCCATAAGAATCAAGAGGTCCGGCTCGAAGGTCAGTTTGTCTAATGGGGACAGAACGACATAGTTAACCGTGCCCTTCGGAAATTTGGGAAGCTCTTGATAGATTCTAGTGTTAGCCCGCGGCTCCTGATAGATTTCGAATTCAGGTCCCAATTCTCCACCTTCGCCCCACGGGGGCATCTCCTCCATTCCCAATGGTACTTTTCCAAAGCAATTCTCATTCTCTTTAGCGAAGTAAAACGGGGTTCCTCCTTGCTGTGCTTCCTTAATCATTTCACAGGCAGCCAGACTTTTATCCAGCTGCTTTATTCCTTCTGGTCTGAAGAACAGGAACTTGACAGCTACAGGTGGCTTCTCAAACTTGAATTTCTCAAATATGGATAAATCAGTTTGAAGCGGTTTCATCCTAACCTCCTAAAAAATATATTTTCCCGCGGTGCTGGTCACCGTGAAAGGTACCGGTATATGTCAGTATGTGCGTCATTAACTAGCATGTTTCAGCGTATTTGTCAAGCCTCAAGCGGCTGTATTTTAGATTGTGTGGGGAATGATAAGGTGGTAAGAACCCGAGAGCAAAGAGGTAAACGAAAGGGGGTCTTACCACCGTGGCTAAGAGCCAAGACGGGAGAGGTTCCTTTTAATTATGTTGGCATCCTGCACGTCGAAAGCCTGGATGAATTCTACGAGAAAGGTGCCCCGTCACAGAAATTTCAGGACTTATTGGCGAAGATGATGCCGATGTTTAAAAACATTCATATCCTCTACGGTGAAGAAATCTATATGATCAATACTTGCAGTTGCGGGTGGAGCTGATGAGGGTTATAATTTCTAAAAGGAAAGGAGGTAGAGAAGATGAAAATTGTACGATTGTGTCAGGAAGGTTCGTGTTGCCCCGTAGTTAAGGTAACGGATTCCCGAGTGGAAATAGGCGAGAAGGATAACACCTGTATCCTTACCAAGGCACAGTGGGAGATCCTCAAGGAAAAGATACTGAAGAAAGAACTTTAACAGGGAAAGCCCAGAACCAAGCCAACAGCCCCACCCGCTTATTTCTCCCTTATGAAAGCATTGTTGAGGACTTATTGTCTTGGTGAGGAAAAGATGATAAACAGTGTGGAGCAGTTTCCTATATGGCGGGTTACCAAGAAGAGCAAGGATAACACTGTCGATGTAGTGGTCAAGGAGTTTCCTGTTATCATCACCCTGAATAATCAAGAGGTGGTAACTTTGCTCTGCTCTCCCCAAAATCTAGACTATTTGGCTATCGGTTTCCTTGTCTCCGAAGGGTTAATAAGAAGCAAAGATGATATCAAAAAGATAGCGGTTGACCAGCAGCGAGGCATGGTGCAGGTGGAAACTGAAAAGGATAGCGGGTTTGTCAGCCAGCCTTCATCTAAGCGGCTGGTAACCTCGGGAGGTGGGAGGGGGGCTCCTTTTTACCCAGCCCGTGGTCAGGCGAAGGTAAAATCGGATATTGAAATATCAGCCCACGAGGTCTTCACCCTGATAGATAAGTTTGTTCAGCGCTCCGCGGTGTTTAAGGCCACCGGTGGGGTTCACAGTGCCGCCCTGTGTGATACCAAGAGCATCTTGGTCTTTAGCGAGGACATAGGTAGGCATAATGCCATTGACAAGGCCTTTGGGGAATGTATGTTGAACGATATACCAACAGCAGGGCGTTTAATTATCACCAGTGGCAGGATCTCGTCGGAGATACTGCTCAAGGTGGCTAAAAGAAATGTTCCTCTGCTTATCTCAAAAGCTGCCCCTACCGACCTAGGGGTGAGGTTAGCCCAAGATTTGGGGGTAACTCTCATTGGCTTTGCCCGGGGGAAAAAGATGAACCTCTATGCCAATGAATGGAGATTAAAAGGTAGGTAAATTGGAGGAGTTTGCTGATATAGTCCTGTTTATTACCACCGCTGACGCTGAAGAAGCCCGGCGAATTGCCGATTTACTGGTGAAGGAAAGGAAAGCAGCCTGCGTAAATATCGTGCCCGGGGTTAGCTCCCTCTTTTGGTGGCAGGACAAAGTCGAGTCAGCTCAGGAGAGCCTGCTAATCGTTAAGTCCAGAGCCTCGGTATTAAATCAAATTGTTGACCTGGTTAAGCAGCATCACAGCTATGATGTTCCTGAAATAATCGCCTTGCCCATTATCGGTGGCAATCCAGATTATCTGGACTGGATAGGTAAAGAGGTAAAATAAGTCGCCTTGAAACTTGTAGTTCCCAGAGGGGAGTTTTTACCATATGGAGCGAAAAATCAAAGTCCATTTCTCATCGGGAGAAGAAAAAGAGGTAACTGTTGAGGAGGCAAAGAGAATCTTGGACGAAACCTACAATGACCCTCTGGGTGGGCTGGTAGCCAATGGGAAAACCAACGAGGTTATCTTCCAGATAGAC
>JAUWYK010000045.1 GCA_030615865.1 Dehalococcoidia bacterium | reverse complement strand
ACCGCTTGCTTCGAACTTATCTGAAAACCCCGTGGAGTGTCGATACCGATATCGGCGGGTATGGTATAGATAGCTGGCTGGCTACCATGGCTATTACTAATGAAGCCCGAATCTGTGAAGCCAACCTGGGAATAAAGATTCACTGGCCAACGCCGGGAAAGGCGGAGCTGGTGCTGCGGAAGTTAGCCAGAGTGCTGTTCGAGCAAATTGTGACTGATAAAGAATGGTGGCGAGAAACAGAGGAGGTTGGCGAGCCACCTTCACTAAAGCCTCTGGCTACCTTCGGGGTCAGGAAGGCACATCAACCCGATGAGGTGCAGATAATTCCTCAGCAACTGATATCTAGATATAAACGGGGGTTCAACGAATTCCATTTCCTTTACCAGAGTATCCTCCCCCAGGAAGTCTACCGACAACTGGAGGAGCTAGCTGGAACTGGGATTAGACGGTTTGCCTTCCCGGCTCGGTTGTGGGCACAAATTGTCTATCACCTTCTGCTGGATTTTGCTTTTCGCCGGGAATTTGCCAAGGACGACCTGCTGAACTCCTTTATCCCTCTTTATGAGGGGTGCGTGGGCAGCTTTGCCCTGGAAATACAAGCCCTGAAAAATAGGATGAAACGCTCCCTCCCTCAGGAAGCAGAACGTCTGGCATCTTTGGAAGCCCAGGGGCAAATAGAGTCGCTGGCGAATGAATTCCTCCGCCAGAAATCAGACTTCCTAGCGGCGTGGGAAATGAGAGAGGAAGCCTTCAAGCCGCCGGTGCCTAAAGTGACCTACCGCGAGTTCATTCCTGGCGTACCCCTGGTAGTGCCTTCAGAACTCACTACCCCGGAGGGGAAGGTAGTAGCTACCGCCAATGGCACCTACGATTCCATCTTTGATAGATACAAGAGAGAATTTGAACAATTCGTTTACGAAAAGCTGAAAGTCCCCCGAGATGCCAATTCCCTGGAAATAGCGGAAGGAATAAGGTATTTTATGCACCAGCTGGAGGGAGAGATAGACAAGACCCTCCTGCCGGGAAAGCTTTCTACTGTAGAAGGAACGCAGGAGGTAGCCGAGGCTATATTTCGCCATTTCCCCCGTCAGGATAGCTTTGCTTTGATTCCGGAAATGGCTTCCAGGTTTTTGTGGCAATACCCTCCTTACAATCTGCTGACCAAGCTAGGCTACAGCAACCTTGATGCACTACTTAGCCAATATGAACCCAATGATGCTCTAGCCCTGGCTGGTTGGTCAGAAGAACAAGAATATGTGGAGCAGATATGGGGGCTAACCAAGAAAACTGTCCGCGCCGAGCATTTTGGAACCCGCCCCGTGAAACTAGTGGTGGTCCGCCATAAAGAATTCCCCTCGCTGGTAGAGATGAAAGAAAGCGGTGCTCTTAGTAAGATTGCGGGGAGGGTAGTAATAAGTAATCTGCACAAGGGCATGGGCGGCGAGTTCCCCAAATTGCGCTACTTTACCCATATTGCCAAGGCTATTATCGAGCTCGAGAGGTTCGGTAAGATATGGCGAAGGTTCGCCGAGGAAAGGAAAGACTTCGGGGAAAAGGTGATAAATTCACTAGAGGGTCATTGGGGGAGAGAGCCACTATCAGCCCATAATGTTTTTGAAAACGGGCATCAGCGGGTGCTGGTAGAGCGGCTGAGGGAAATGGCTCAGCGAATCACCCAAGAAGCGGGTGACGATGACTCTCGCTTGAGCCTGGCGGAACACCTCCAAATTATGGCTGATTCTTATCACCTGGCTTTTGTCCTTCCCGATGGCACCTTCATCCCCTGCTCCGCCTGGACCTGGGCGAGTTATAGCTTTAATGGAGGAAAAGGATTGCCTCCTCCTCTTTCCCAGCATGTGGAGCGGGATTGGTCTTCACGGGAATTCCTCACCAAGTATTTCACAGCGGGGGGAGGCAAGGAGGAAGCAATAGAGGAAAAGATTATAGACCTTATGGAAGAGGGCAGGGAGTGGGAGGATTTAGCTCCGATTCTACTTGGGGAAGTGAAAGAAGCCGAGGGGGTAGTGCCAGAACAAATTGTTACCCCTGAGCAGCCGCCGGCAGGAGCCCTGAGCCGTTTTGCTGCCAATCCCATAGTTGAGCCCATTAAGGAGCACCCATGGGAATCAAAAAGCGTCTTCAATCCAGGTGTCATAAATCTAGAGGGCAAGGTTTATCTCATTTATCGGGCTTGGGGAGAGGATAACATCTCTCGCCTTGGGCTGGCGGTAAGTGAAGATGGATTTAAGTTTACCGAAAGACTCGAAGAGCCAATATTTGAGCCAGAGAGAAAGAGTGAAGCCAGAGGGTGTGAAGACCCTCGATTGACCCTCATCGGCGAGCGCCTTTACATGGTGTATACTGCTTATGATGGCTTAGTGGCTCAAATTGCCCTGGCTTCTATCGGAGTTAATGATTTCCTGAACCATCGCTGGGGAGCCTGGCGTAGACACGGTCTGGTTTTCCCCGGGTTCACCGACAAAGACGGTACTTTATTTCCCGAACGCTTCAATGGGCGATTTGCCATGCTTCACCGCGTTGACCCACATATATGGATAACCTTTTCTTCCCATCTGCGCTGTCCTTGGCCTCGGAAAGAGCACAAAATAGTGGCTGGGTCAACGACTGGTATGACATGGGATGGGAGGAAGATTGGTGCCGGTGCCCAACCGATTAAGACCAAGTACGGCTGGTTGCTCATCACTCACGGTGCTGACCATACTCATGTCTATCGGCTAGGGGTGATGCTGTTTGACTTAAGTGACCCACGAATCCTCCTCTATCGTTCACCCAATTCTATTCTCGAACCCACGGAGAAGTGCGAAATAGGAGAACCGGGCACGCACTGCGTGCCCAATGTAGTTTTTACCTGTGGGGCAGTGCCACGTGAAGATAATAAGGAGATACTTGATGCTGAGGACGAAGTGTTAGTTTACTACGGTGCTGCAGACTCAGTGGTGGCTGTGGCCACAGCCAAAGTTGCTGACCTCATCCCTGAGGAGTTACGATAAAACCTGTCGCTGGCGTGGCCTAGTGGTAGCAATCAGTAGTCAGCACCAACCAGAAGTAAGGATTGAGAAAAGTGTTGGCAACAGCCAATATTGCTGACTGGTTCTAAGGAGGTGCAATATGCCCTTTAAAGCGTATTACTTGAGCCCCGAGGGTAACCTTCAGCGTGACCTCACTGGGGAAGAAATTAAAGCCGCTTTTGAGTCTAGGCAGGGTCTGCTCTGGGAGGACATCGTAGAAACCACAGAAGAAGATGGCAAATTCTTGGATGTGTAGTTAATACGTCAAACGCCTACAAAACCATCACGATCTATTATCAATAGGTGTAACAATTCAGGAAAAAGAAAAACCACCCTGTTTTTCGGGTGGTTTTGTCTAGATAGGGATTAGCTATAAATTAATTGGTCTTGGTAGGCCGTACAGGTCTCGAACCTGTGACACCCTGATTAAAAGTCATGGAGTGTCAATTCAGGCACGAAAGGAGGTGAAAACAGTATTTTCGACACCCTGATTCGCCTTGACACCCTGATTCGATTTAACACCCTGATTATTTTCAAGCGCTGGGTCAGAACTGACAAAAATAATCATGGAGGTCAAGATCCAGCATGTCAACAACAGTAAAGCAAGAAAAGGCTTACAAGCTTTCCGAGCTTATCAACTACTACGAACTCTGTAATAGAGCCGAGGGTAAAAGCCTTAAAACCATAACCTGGTACTCTGCGAACCTAGTGCGATTTCATGGCTACCTGAGGCTTAGACATCTTCCCGATTCCATAGAGGCGGTTGACATAAAGTTACTGCGCGAGTATGTACTATATCTACTGAAGAGAAACCGGTTTGATGGCCACCCTTATACTCCGGCAAGAAAAGAGCTGCTGTCAGCCGCAACAGTGCATGGTCATGTAAGAACTCTCAGGGCTTTCTTTAGCTGGCTTGCAACAGAGGAGTTGATACAAAATAGTCCCGCCACCGATTTAAAGCCCCCAAAAGTCGTTAGGAAAGTGATATCTACACTTTCAGATGAAGAGATAAGATGCATACTTAATACATTGAGTGCTACAAATCCTGGTGATGCTAGGAATCAGACTATCTTCATGCTCTTGCTGGATACCGGGCTCAGGATAGGGGAGCTTGTCAATCTTAAGATGGGAGATACTCACATAGACGAGGGTTTTCTTAAAGTGATGGGCAAGGGCAAAAAGGAACGCCTTGTACCCATAGGAAGTAACGCTCAAAGGGCATTGCAGCGTTATCTCTTCCGATATAGACCTAAACCGGCCCATCCAGGAGTTGACCATGTGTTTCTCTCAATTCATGGCATACCCTTGACCGAGAACAGCCTGAAGTTAATGTTTGCTAGATTGGCTAGTAGATCAGGAATTCACCGACTACATGCTCACCTATGCCGCCATACATTCGCCACGAGGTTTCTCATCAATGGTGGGGATGTATTCACCCTGCAGCAGATATTAGGTCATTCCACATTAGAGATGGTGAGGCACTACGTGAATCTGGCGTCTAACCATGTAGCATTACAGCATCAAAGGTTTTCGCCTTTGGACCGGCTTAATCTTCGTAAAGCCTGATACCTGGATATTGACATTATGAGTAGGCTGGTTTATCGTATCAGCAAAGAGGAGGTACACTGAATGCAAGCATATTGTATGAAGTGCAGAAAGAAGGTTGAGATCAAGAATCCGAAAGCTATCACTATGAAGAACAGACGCCCCGCGACTCAAGGTGTTTGCCCAAAGTGCGGCACTAAAGTCTTCCGAATAGGCAAGTCCTAAATCCAGAAAGACTAGAATAGGGGCCACTTAACGTGGCCCCTATTTATATTACGCAGAACTATCTGCCCGCCGGCTGAACATTCTGGCTTATTGTGCAGCGGATAACGTTGTCGTATAATTAGGAACGATGACTGTAGCAGAGATACATAGTAAAATATCGGAAACAGGCACAAACCTGTCTGAACGCATGGAGGATCCCCTGATTTCTGACATTTTCGGCTGTATGAGATACCTGCCAGCTCAGAATGCCCTAATACCATTCTTGCAGACAGCCTGATTTAAACACCCACGAAGAAAGGAGGAAGGTAATGGCCGGTCAAAAGTTTGAAATGATTTTCAGGAAAGGTAGACCGCTTAGTGAAGGTGCCTACCCCGGATTTAACCCCCGGACGGAAAAGGCAGAGGGGATGATTATCGAGCGCGATGTCGCGGTGCCGATGCGTGACGGCGTAAAGATATACATCGATATCTTTCGCCCGGAGGCAGAGGGGAAATACCCCCCTATTATTGCCTGGGGCCCTTATGGCAAACATGGTCTCATAAAATACGGCTCTCTGGGGAACACCGGCTTAAATGACGAAGATTTTAATGAGTACACCGTCTTTGAAGCGGCTGACCCTGTTTATTGGTGCCGGAATGGCTATGCCATTATCAACGTGGATCCACGTGGTTGCTGGAATTCTGAAGGCGACCTAACGCTCATGAGCGAGCAAGAAGTGGAGGATTGTTACGATCTGATCGAGTGGGCGGGTACCCAAAGCTGGAGTAACGGCAAGGTTGGTATGCACGGCGTCTCCTACCTGGCCTGGATACAGTGGAAAGTGGCGGCAGCCCATCCACCACATCTGGCAGCAATCAATCCCTGGGAGGGAGTGAGCGATTTTTATCGCGAGCTTGCCTACCACGGAGGCATCCCGGAAACGTTGTTTGTTCCCATGGTGTACAGCTTCTGGTGTTTCTCGAATACACAAGCAGAAGATTTCGTAGAAATGGCAAAGCGGCATCCGCTGTTTGATGACTACTGGGCCAGCAAGAATGCTGACCTATCGAAGATAACGGTGCCGGCCTTTGTCATGGCGAGTTGGACAGATCACGGCCTGCATAACCGTGGGACACTCGAAGGTTTCAAGAAAATCGCTTCCAAGGACAAGTGGCTTATAGTTCACGGGCGAAAGAAGTGGTGGCATTTTTACCAGCCGGAAAATGTGGAGAGACAGAGACAGTTTTTCAATAGGTTCTTGAAAGGTATCGATAACCATGTAAAAGACTGGCCCAGGGTCAGGCTAGAGGTCAGAGAAGAATACTATGTCGGCAAGTCCAGGAACGAAAACGAATGGCCGCTGCCACGTACCCAGTACACGAAACTTTTCTTGAACGCGAGTGACGGAAAGATGAGCAAGTCTTCGTTCGAAAAGGAAGCCCAAGCTGGCTACAAAGTGAACGATATAACCAATAAAACTCAGAATGCTAAGTTTGAATTCACGTTTGACGAGAAGACCGAGCTAACAGGACATATGAAGCTGAAACTTTGGGTACAGGCGGACGGTAGCGACGACATGGATTTGTTTGTAGCGATAGAGAAAATTGACCGCTCTGGGAATCTTGTCCCATTCGCGTTCTTTGGCAACCATGATGATGGTCCAGTCGCTCTTGGCTGGCTACGAGTTTCCCATCGTGAACTCGATGAGGAGAAATCAACACCTTACCAGCCTGTCCATAAGCACACGAGAGAAATAAAGCTTAAAGCCGGCGAAATCGTTCCGGTAGAGATCGAAATCTGGCCTTCAAGCACCCTGTTCGAGCGAGGCGAGAAGCTAAGGATCGTGGTGCAAGGCAGTGATATCTATTGGTACCCCGAAGAGATACACACTGATGGGCATACGGCAACCGTAAACAAGAGGGAGCATGTAATCTATACCGGTGGCAAGTACGATTCTCATCTTCTTGTGCCAGTCATTCCTGCTGATTAAACCTCTTTAACGTTTCGCTAACAGTGTGCGGTATTGGGCTTGAACCAGTGGTTTAGTCACTGACGTTCTTCGCAGTAGGCTGGATAAGCTGATAGCTTTTTAGCGTCAGGTAAAAATCTAGTATTTTGTTGAGCTAGGTAACAAATGTCCGTTCTGTCACATGATTGCACGATATGACGAA
The DNA here is from genome assembly GCA_030615865.1 of Dehalococcoidia bacterium. Next base: position 8,846 of record JAUWYK010000045.1, on the reverse strand, counting down.
TTGTGCAATTTCCATCCATTGCACAAAAACTCATAATGTAACATTCGAAGAAAGAAAGAGAGAAAATCCTATCTGTTCAATTGTCTCAAACCGGTATACGTAGAAGACTCAAGGCATTGTCCGCGAATATCTTCTTCTTTTCGTCGTCGGTTATGTCCATTGCTTCGATAGCATTTATGGTCTGCCGGTAACTTCTAAAACCAAAATAATAGTCCCCCAGAGGCATATCTGCCCCAAACACTAAATGGTCGGCGCCCCAGAAGTGATAAGCTAACATCAAGGCCGGGGTGTTGCCGTGAATCGCCGTGTCATTGTAGAACATCTTGTAGTATTCAACCGGAGGCTTGGTGAGCTCATGCAAGAACGCCGCCTCTTTTTGATAGGTCCTATCCTGATAACCGTAATGCTGTAATATCCTTTGTTCATAATAGGGGACCATTCCGCCACAGTGATGGGTAATCACTTTCAGGTTCGGATATTTTTCCAGAATCCCGCTAAATACTAAGCGGGTCATCGCTATCGTAGTCTCATATGGCCAGCCAAAGATACTGGCTATCATGTACTTCGATGTTTTTTCAGTTTTATAGTCGGCGAAGTCATCACCCCTCCAGGGATGGATATATATCGGCAGATTGTATTTAGCCATCTTTTCGAAAAGCGGCAGGAACTCTGGAGAGTCCAGGGGCTTACCGTTGATATTGCTGTGTATATAGATACCTCTGAACCCCAACTCATTGATTGCCCGGTCGGTCTCTTTCAAAGCCGCTTCGATGTTATTCATGGGAAGCAAGGCAATGGCGGCAACAAATCTATCCCGGTATTTTAGGACCAGTTCCGCCATCTCATCATTAGCCATCTTCGCCAGGTCCACCGATTTTTCAGGGTTGGCAAAGGCCTCCAGTGGTGGGACCGGCCCAACGGTCAACACCTGCACCAGGGGCTCATACATGTCCATTATCCGGAATCTCTCATCCAGGTCGAACAGCGGGGGTACTTTTCCTAATAGCTGGCGATAAAATTCCGGGTAGTCTTTGCGCAGAGCTTCAGTATATTTCGGGGGTGAAATGTGAGAATAGGCATCGATCTTTAACGAATAGGGATTCCCCAAGGTTTTCCTCCTTCTAGACTAAACAATTTTACTTATTCTATCACAAACTGCCAACGGTGTGTGTGCTAAGCCTAGTAGTGTTAGTTTGGCCTTTCACAAGACTGTCTCCCGCGCCATCGTCGCAGCTACTTTCTTCACGCGTGGGGGGTGGAAAAAGAACTCGAGATTACTTTGGATTGAACGATTTTAGCGCTCTGGGCCATGCGCTGGACTACGATTGCACAAAACTGCCTTTTGTTACCTAGTCCAATGTTCCAGCATTTCGTAAAGGGGGCAAGCTCATGAAAAAGCGTGGTTTATACTTTAGACCGTCAATTTGGTTGAGCAGCCAACCTAAGCGACACAGTGTGGCTTCTAGGCTATGGCGGGATTAGCAGGTCGTTTTTCTAGACATTTTGTGCTATTCCTCAACAATGATGCGCCTGATAGCCTTGCTGTAGCGCTGGTAGAGATAGGCGCTGATAAGAAGCAGAAGCCCTAGGCCAACGAATGCTATGATGCGATAAATCGTCTCAAGAGCCCAAACATCGTAGATAAAGACTTTACCGATGGGAACAATGAGTAAACCGAGAGCCCAGAGTCGCACGTAGCGCCAGCGTTTAACTATGCCAACAACCAGTCCAATGACAGCATAGACTGCCCAGACGGCAGTCAGGGAGAGGTTCTGAGCGTTCCTGAGGCCTTCCTTTACAGACAACTCTGCGGTTCTCAGGGCGCTTGAGAAGGAATCCCAGACCTCAAAACTCAGCAGCCAGAGAGTAAAGAAGTTAGCGGCTATCAGAAAAACCGTGGCGTCTGCCTTGCTTCTCCCAGAGCTTTTACTTTCCCGCAGTAGAAAATAACTGACCGCGTACAGGGTAGCAATACTTACCGCAAAGGCTAGGAAGCGCTCGTTCAGTATCGGTTGAAAGGTGCTAATATTGACCGAGGTATCGTAGAACAGGAGGCGTACCGCCACAATGATAAAGACAATATAGCTGAACCAGCGGAGCCGAGGCATGCGAAGGATGGACGAGAGCCATATCAGAGCAGCACCTTCAACCGCCCAGGCTATCGTCGTCCACGCCTTGTCCCCAAGCTGGACAGGTACGGCCACAGTTAGAAAAACAAGAGCAATGCCCAGGGCGAACAAGCTGAGCCTTGCGCTCTCGTCACTTCGTTTGAGGGCTACATAAGCTAAAGCACCGTAGAATAAGGCTATCAGGAAGACAAAACCCCCCATCCACGCCCGGTAAGCGTCCCACATTAAGCCAAGGCTTATGCCAAGGTAAGCGGCGGCATTAATCATCATCAGAGTGAAGTCAAAGGCTTGAGGGGCACGGCGCCAGACGATGTGGAAGAGAGTGGTGGCGCCGACGAAAATAAGAAAGATGATTGTTATACCTACTTCGGCAGTGGCCACGCCAATATCTCTGTCAAACTCACCGTACCAGGCGCCGAAGGCTATCAGTGAGCCGAACAGCGCCAGAAGGGTGAACCAGCGCCAGTTGCGAAAGGTGGATAAGATAAGGACACCGATGTTAACCACAATGATATAGGCCAGCAACTGAATGGCTTGGCCTGCCTCGCCAGCCTCTAGCCCCCTTGCTTCGAAGGCCCCTAGAATAAAAGGAGCAATGAAAGCACCGAGGATACCTATTATAGCTAGAGCCATGGAATTATAGCGAAGGGCTAGCAATGCCGAGGCTATGCTGACCAGCAGCAGAAAGGCACAGGCGACGTAAAAGTGAACAAGGTCATAGATGGCGAAGGATGCGAAGATAGACAGGTAAAGGATAGCTATACCGCCTCCACTGAGGACCTGGGTCAGGATGGGATATCGCTTCTGCCAGTAATAGCCCAGTCCAAGCATGACTAAGCCGGCTACAATACCCATAATGACTTGTCCGGTTGGACCGATCCAGTCATTATCAAAGGCATATTTGAGGAAGAAGCCGGCTCCGATGATGAGGGCAATGACTCCCACTCTCGCCAGCCAGTTACCCCCAAGAATCAGCTCCCACTCCTTGGGTTTGCGCGGCGCCACTTTACGTGGTGGTGGAGGTGTGGGAGCAGCAGCCGAAATTGGAGCCGCCTCTTGACTTGGCGCTACTGGGGTAGGTTTCGGTGGAGGAGGTGCAGTTATCCCCTGCCTACTCTCCAAAGCAGCCAAGCGGTCATTCATTGCGATAACCAGCTCACGCAATCGGCGCACCTCCTCCTGAAGTGCTGATTGCTCCTGAGGACCTTCGGCTTCAGGTGGTAGCAGAGGAGCACTGCAGAAGATACAGAAGCGAGCGGCTGGGTCGTTTTCCCTATGGCAATTCGGGCACTTCACAGCGCCTCCTCTATTTAGTTGGTCTTCCCCTGTTGGGGAGATACCTCATCTAACTTGCTAACCGCATGGTAGAGTGCAGCAAAAGCGAGAGTCACCCACATAATTGCTAAAATGATTCCCACGCCGAAGCAAATCCATCCGGCGATACAAATAGGTATTGCCAGTAAGCCGATAAGGAAGACTTTCCAAGAATGTCCACCAGTCATTCGCCAGCTCTCCTTAATTGCCTCGATGACTGCCATTTTGCGGTCTACCACAAGGTAAGGGGTAAAGGCTAACTTACAGGCAAATATGATCCCTGGTACTATCAGAAGCACAAACCCAATGCTGACGATAACACCAACTAATAAACTTGCCAACACCACATTCCAGTAGTTGCGGAAAACTTCGAACATGTCTTTGACCTCGACGGGGTCATCTCTCACTGCCTTGAGATAGGCGAACGCCACACCGTAGCCTACAGGGTCGATAAGCAAGATACTGTAAGCCAGCGAAAGGACGCTTGATAGACCAACATTAGCAACACGGAACACCCAAGAAACAGAGGAAATCAGCACGTATACGATGCCGATAAGAAATAGCACCCAGAAATGCTTCCATAGCTGGCGCCAGGCATTACTGTACGACGAACCTACACCTGGCGCCAATGGAGCGGCTAAAGGCGCACCACATCTAGCGCAGAAGCGCGCTTCAGGAAGATTGTCATGTCCACAACTCTTGCACTGCATTAATTATGAACTCCTCCTTTAATTACATTTCTTTAGGTTTGTGCCCAAGCTTACCCTCTTATTGGTTGAAGTGTCAACCCTCTCGACCCTCGTCCCCTTCGAATCCTGCCCCCGCTACCAATTTTTAAAGCTAAAACCCTCCATTCGTTCCTGAAACAACTCGAATACAGCCCGCGGAAAAGTGGCTCTGAGCGCGCATATTTCGGGGGCCCCGCCGTGATTCCGCGCCGGATAGTGCGGCAAATAGGGGGCGCCTTCACGGCCATGCCGGGGATTACGGGGGTGTCGGGGGAGCAGCGTTTGGGGGCATTGACAACGCTTCATAAGTGAATTACACTCAAATTCCAACATGTGAGCTAAACTTAAAAGCAATATTCTCGGGTGCGTTGGGGAAGTGAAGCAAGATGAAAGAAACCAATGTCTTAAAGGCTGACGCGGTGTTTGAGGGTGGTGGGGTAAAGGGAATAGGGCTGGTAGGTGCTGTAGCCGTCGCTGAAGAGAGGGGTTACCAGTGGCAAAACGTAGCCGGCACCTCGGCGGGTGCTATCGTTGCTACTTTGCTGTCCGCTGGTTATACTGCCGCCGAGATGAAAGAGATAATGGAAAAATTAGACTATAATGATTTCAAGGACAGCGGTCTACTCGATAAGGTTCCTCTAGTGGGAAAGATAGCCAGCCTGATTTTTGAAAAAGGTATCTATGAGGGCAAGTGGTTTGAGAACTGGATGAGAGGATTGCTTAAGAAAAAGGGTAAGGAGACTTTTGGCAACCTGATTGCCGATGAGTTCCAGAACGATGAACGATACCGCTTCAAGCTCAGGGTAATTGCCTCAGACATCTCCAGTGGACGGATGCTAGTTTTGCCTCAAGACATAGCCGATTTCGGCATCCGGCCTGAAGACCTTAATATAGTCGCCGCGGTAAGGATGAGTATGAGCATCCCCTTTTTCTACGAACCAGTTAGGCTCAGGAACATGAAGACCAATCAGGTAAGCTATATCGTAGATGGTGGCATATTAAGTAATTTCCCGGTATGGCTATTTGATACCGAGGGGGCTATACCCGAGTGGCCTACCTTTGGCTTCAAGTTGGTTGAGCCTGAAGAGGGGGCACCTAACCAGATACGAGGGCCGATTAGCCTGCTTACTGCTCTGTTTTCAACCATGTCAGAAGCTCACGATGCTCGGTACATTAAAGACGCCGACTTCGTCCGCACTGTTCCCATCCCAACTTTGGATGTAAAGACAACTGAATTCGACCTTTCTCCGAAGAAGAGTGAGGCGCTGTATCAATCTGGCAGGCAAGCGGCAGAGAGATTCTTTGACACCTGGGACTTCGCCAAATACGTCAACAAATACCGGAAAGGCAAGCGTAGTCTGCATAGGAGCTCCCGCCTTAGGTGAGGACAGGTTTGTTATGGTTTCAGCTATCGATTGTTTCCTAACCTGGTGGCTTCGTAGTGGTCGGTACAGGTGGTCTGCGTCTACTTCAAGAACATCTAAGCCCACATAGAACAAAATAGCGTTTCGTGCAATGGAGGCAATTTTTTCCTGTTGGGATGTTGACAGATGCCGGCAAGCATTATAAACTAAGCCACAATTTTTAACCTCACTTTAAAATAAGACTATTTGGGCGGTTGCTGTTGAAGAGAAGAAAGAAGGGCACCGGAAACCATTAGCAAGTATAGCGGTATCCTGTGCCCTTTTTAGTGACAAGAGTAACATTTTCTACTAAAAGGGCATAGTAATACGAAGGATTCGAAACTGTTAATGCTTTTTTCACCATTAGAACGAGATACATGTAAGGGAATAGATATTAACAACTAAAGGAGCTTCCAAGATGGACCAAGGTCTCCTAGACGGTATAGTGTCCATTCTCGGTTACGTAGCGGGCATTCTGGGTTCCGTGGTTGCCATTGTTTCGCTCATAAATAGGTTTCTGAAAAAATGGGTGCAATTCTCCAGGATAATTCAGGTACTTTGGAGTAGTTGGTCACGCCGCACGGCGGTCCTGGGGATCATTGTAACCATTATAACAATTATCCTGTCTGCAGTCTTGCAACAATCCGTAGCGCTTCTCGTCTCGCTGGCCCTGCTAATCATTTGCACTATATTCGTGTTATATATTCTCTTGGGACCAGAGCGCAAGACCCTGCTTCAGAAACCGCCCCACCCAAAGAGGAAGGAACGATTTAGCGAAAATAAAGTGATTGTTGGGGCAAAGGAATTCTTAGAGCAAGCTTTTCTCTGCGAGATAGTGGCGAGGGTTATCGAGAGAGACAACCCCGATTTGAAAGTTTTAAGGAGTTTCGAAGGGCCTGGAACCCGGCCCGTTTATGATGCGCTAAATGAAGGTAAAATCGATTTGTATGTTGAATACACGGGCACGGCCTTGACCTACCTAGGTGATAAATCCCTCGAAGAAGCGAAAAATAAGTCAGCCTGGGAAGTGGGTCTTTTCCGTGGACAGGATCTGGTAATGATGCAATCCCTCGGGTATGACAGTGGTTATGTTCTTGTGATGCTAAGGAAGAGGGCGAATGAACTAAACATCACCAGCATATCTGATCTCAGCAAGGTTTCGGGAGAACTTACATTTAAGGGCACAAAAGAGTTCGATAAGAGGCCGGATGGTTTTAAGGCGCTTCAAAAAGAGTATGGTCTATATTTTGCAGTGAAGGATGTCGTACTGGAACAGAACAGATATGACGCCCTTCTCGCCGGTGAGATGGACGTAACAAGTGGATTCGCTGCAGACCCTGAAATAATTCTGGAGAAAGATACATTTATGAAATTGGATGATGACAGAGAACTCTTCCCCTCAGGCCATGCATTTCCTCTGGTACACCAGGACCTGATAAATCGTTTTCCAAAAATCTTGGAATCATTGAAAAAACTTGAAGGAGCAATCGGACCAGAAGATATAGCCAGGCTGAACCATGAAGGGATTAAAAAAAACTTTCATCAAAGGTTGAATCGCGACGGCATACGGAACCTAGTAAACAGATTCTTGAAACGCATGGATCTGTAGCCGAATGTAAATGGGATTACGATAATATATAAGTCTATTCAAGATTATCAAAAAAGGTCATTGTACACCAGACTCAATTTGCCCGGACTAGCTTCTACATCAGATCATATCTTACTCAAATCTTCGGCTATGGCTTTGAGCATCTCATCGGTTATTCGTCCTTCGGAACATTCAGCTACCCACTTGAGAGAACGGCTATAAGCTACTTCCTGTGGCACAGAAAGCTCTCGCTCTATGTCCGGGAAATACTTTTCCAGAATGGCCTTGCCCTTTTCATCAGCTAATATGTGTACAAGTATCGAATCAATTGAAAGTGCCATATTATACCCCCTTGTTTGGTTTGTCTGGAGGATATACCAAAAACTCGATGTATATCAAAACCGTTTGTCTAGACTAGTTTCTACAAAGGGTTTTAAGTAGCTGGGCATCTAAAGACTAGTTCAGTAGAGGCCTGAATGGCAAGTCAGGGAACTGTAGTACAATTTTCTCTTCTATACTGAGAGGAACCTGTCCTCAAGGGCATGAAACCATTTCCTGAGTCGGTAAATCTCGGCAATATCTATTTCACCTTTGACCACAGTCTCGTAAATGCCAGCGCTGGTAAAAGATGTCCCCAGTGGATGTGGGTTAACAATTGTGCTGTGTCCCAGGTACTCTTTGCCGTGGTTAATACCAGCCATATTACAGCTAACCAGGAAGCAGAGGTTTTCAGTAGCTCGGGCTTGGCATAGCATTCGCCAGGTATCCAGCCATTGCACAGGCCAGGCTGATATGTGCAGGAATATCTCTACATCGTGATCTACTGCCATTTTGCGAAATAGTTCCGGAAAGTGAAGGTCATAGCATATGCTTAGGCCCAGGACTCCCAATTCTGTCTTGATAGCGACAATCTCTTCTCCACGCTTACACAATTCTGCTTCCCTGGACTCTCCAAATCCCGACAAGTGCATCTTGCGGAAGGTGGCTATGATCTTTCCTCTGGGGTCTAACAGGACCGCAGTGTTGTGTAGTGAATCCCCCTGTCTTTCAACAATACTACCAGCGAGAACATAGGCATTCACTGCCCTTGCCTTTTCAGCTATTCTGGAGATCGTTTCACCCTGAAGTGTCTCGCTGCTTTCACGATAAACATCAAACGACCACCAACCGATATTCCATAACTCGGGCAGGAGAATTAAGTCTGATTCAGCAGCGCTATCAATTAACTGTTCAACATGAGTTATTCTGTCTTGCTTTGAATCATCATCGTTGTGCCAGAGTTGTATGGAAGCTACTCTAATCATATTTCCTTCTCCATTTATATATGACCTCCTCAATAATAAAGTGCTCTGCTGCCTAATGTCAATGGTTCGAATAGTCACACGAGTCCAGTTCAGGGGTAGTAGAAGCTTGTTCTGTCACCCCTTTGAACGAAAGTCCAGAATGTGTGATGCTACACAAAAGCTTGATTTGTTACCTCATTGAACAATAGGAACGATTGTTCATTAACAGAATGAACCTATATTTTCGTGATATTTCTGGTTGGGAGCTTTTTGAGAAGCAAAAAGGAAGCCCTCTTGTCTATCAAAACAAGAGGGCTTATCATAGGGGGTAGGATATTAGCTGTAACACGCTTTTGAGGAAGCCTCTCTCATCAGGCTTGGGTGGCAAGTTAGTGCCATCA
>JAUWYK010000063.1 GCA_030615865.1 Dehalococcoidia bacterium | reverse complement strand
CTCGCCCCCTACTCTCTCCACTCCAGGTATTGTTGGCTCGCTGGCTCAGCGAGCACTATCTTTCGCCCCTCTTTGATGCGGTGGCTTTGATGCTGCCGCCAGGATTTGAGAGAAAGATAGTTACCTTTATCTCTAGCCCCCCAACCCCTCGCCAATACGATATATCTTCTCTTCCTCAAGGGCAGAGGTATGTTCTTGAATTAGCTAGGCAACGAGACAAGGTCGGTTTGAGGGAGCTGGAGAAGGCATTGGGGGCTAGACAGGCCAGGCTGGTCGTATCTCAACTGATTGGTCAGGGTTTGGTAGTCAGAAGCTATGAGTTGGGGAGGGTCAGGGTAAAACCAAAGAAGATGGCTTACCTGTGCCTGGCAGTGAAGGCTAGTGAGGCTCGGCAAGAGGCGGCCAGGCTGCTTAAAAAGGGGGCTATCAAGCAGGCTGCTCTTCTTGGCTTTTTAACTCAGCAGTCCGAACCAGTATCGTGGACAGAAACTAGGCAGAGAGTAAACTGTGAGAAAGCGGTAGTTGATGCCTTAGTTAACAGGGGTTTAGTCGAACTTCAACAGATTGAAGTAAAACGCGAACCGATCTCCTATCAGGGGATTACTCCCTCAGAGCCGCTGACCCTTACCGAGGCCCAAAAGTCAGCCTTCCAGTGTATTCAGTCCAGCCTCCTTCAGGTAGTGAAGGGGCAGGCTTCCCCAGCTATTTTTCTGCTTCACGGGGTTACTGGAAGCGGCAAGACAGAAATTTACTTGCAGGCTCTGGCTGAGGTGGTAAAGCTGGGTAAGCGAGGTATTGTTTTGGTTCCAGAGATTGCCCTCACTCCCCAGACTATAGAGCGGTTCGCCTCACGCTTCCCCCATAAGGTAGCTGTCCTCCATAGTAAGCTCTCCTTAGGGGAGCAATTCGATGAGTGGCAGCGAATAAGAAACGGGGAATTTGATGTAGTTATTGGTTCCAGGAGTGCTATTTTTGCTCCTCAACCTGACCTGGGTCTTATAGTTATTGATGAGGAGCATGAATGGACCTATAAACAGGATACTTCTCCCCGCTACCACGCTCGTGATGTAGCCATAAAATTGGCTGAGTTTACCGGGGCGGTAGTTATTCTGGGCAGTGCTACTCCTGATGTCGAGACTTTTTACCGCGCTCAAATGGGGAACTACCAGCTACTTGAGCTTCCTGAGCGGGTTACCCCCGGTGAGGGCTCACCCCTCCCCCAGGTTGAGGTAGTGGATCTAAGAGAGGAGCTAAAGGCAGGTAACAGAAGCCTTTTTAGCCGCTCTCTCACCCAGGCTATGGCTAAAGCGGTAGCTGGCGGAGAGCAGGTGATTCTGTTTCTTAACCGGAGAGGAGGCGCTACCTTTATTCAATGTCGTAATTGTGGCTTTGTCCTCCGTTGCAAGCGTTGCGAGGTTACGCTTACTCAGCATTTTGCTGAGGATGTCTTGGTCTGCCATCAGTGTAACTATAGAATGTCAATCCCTCAGATTTGCCCCCGGTGCTTGAGCCGGCGGATAAAGTTTTTAGGCGTTGGTACCGAGAAGTTAGAGCAAGAAGCCGGTTATACTTTCCCTCAAGCCAGGCTGCTGCGGTGGGATAGGGATGTTACCAGAGGAAGGTATTCACACGAGGAGATATTAGCCAAATTCCGTGCCCATGATGCTGATGTTCTTATTGGCACCCAAATGGTTGCCAAGGGATTAGACCTGCCTCTTGTTACCCTGGTGGGGGTAGTTAGTGCTGATACTGGTTTAAACCTGCCTGACTTCCGGGCTGGGGAGAGGACATTTCAGCTCCTGAGTCAGGTGGCGGGGAGGGCAGGGCGTGGCACTTTGGGCGGGCAGGTTATCATTCAGACCTATTCTCCGGAGCACTACGCTATTCAGACAGCGGCTAAACACGACTATGCCTCTTTCTATGACAGGGAAATTGCCTATCGGCGCCAGCTTCGTAATCCTCCCTTCACCCGGCTGGCTTGCCTTACTTATAGCCATGCTAATGATGTTCTTTGCCAGCGGGAGGCAGAAAGAATGAAACGCCTGCTTATTGAGGAAATAGAGGCAGGGGGGATAGCTGACCTCAGTCTAGTTGGACCTGCCCCGGCATTTATTCATAAGCTACGGGGCAGATTTCGCTGGCAGCTTATACTTCGTGGCTCTGAACCATCTGCTTTGCTCTCTCAGATACCTGTCCCCCAGGGGTGGACGGTAGATATTGACCCGGTAGGCTTAGTTTAGTAAGCTATAACCGAAAGGTTTGGTGAAGGCTAGATGACATTTATTCCTATTCGTGCTCTTCCTGACCCTATACTAAGGCAGAAGTCAAAACGGGTCAGGAATATTGATGGCTCAGTCAAGAAGCTGATAGGCGATATGATTGAGACGATGCATGCTGCTGGTGGGGTAGGGTTGGCTGCCCCACAGGTAGGCGTTCCGGTGCGAGTGATTGTTATCGGCATACCTGGCGAGGAAGATATAGCCTTAATCAATCCCAAGGTAGTGCGACGGACGGGTGAACGCCTGGTAGATGAGGGCTGTCTCAGTATTCCTGGCTATATTGGGCAGATTAAGCGTGCTATGTCAGTTAGAGTTAAGGGACGAGACCTAACCGGCAAGGAGATACGAATTAAGGCAACTGAACTTCTAGCCGAAGTCCTGGAGCATGAGATAGACCACCTAAACGGGGTGCTTTATATTGATTATTTAGACAGTATGGATAAGCTACGCAAAATTGAACCAGAGGAAGCCCAGCTTTAAGTGCGTGTCTTTTTGCTGACTAGGCTAGTTGACCGAGTCTTTGTTACTTGTTCCCTGGTGACAGTTGTTTTAGTTTTGTTGTCAACTGGCAATTTAGGGGCGAAATAAAAGAGGTCATCAAATTTGTATCTAGGAAATGCTTTTATCGCCCCAATGATGAATTTCTGATTGATGCTGCGCTTGCCTTGCCGCACCCGGTAGATTTGGCTTACTGATATTCCCATAGCTTGGGCTAGCTCAGACAAGTTTTTGTAGTGGTTGTGGAATAATTCGAAAATCTTTGTCTTTACAATCATGACTTTTTCAGTGTAGATGCCAGATGGCTATATCCTAGCAATAAACACGCCATTTGTCAAGCCCCTCTGGCGATAAAATTATATTTCTTTTTTCCCCGTTTACTCTTGACATTTGCCATTTGGCGAATTATAATTAAAGTATGCTTAATAATGACAACAAAAATCTAGGCAGAATAATCAAACAGCGAAGGGTTATGGTGCCACTGACACTGCGGGAGCTTACCGCTATGTCTGGTGTATCTTCCTCCCACGTGGGTCGCATAGAGAGGGGGGAGCGTTTCCCCTCAGCCCGTATTCTGCGAAAAATTGCCAAGCCTTTAGGCTTTGAGGAGAATGAGCTATTTGCTTTAGCTGGCTACCTGTCCCCCCAGTCACCTGGCGTAGCTGAGAATCCTGTAAAATATGGTGGTGAGCAATTAGACCCCTATGTGGCCAGGATGTTGGCACAAGAGCCTGTGGCAGTGCAGCACGCCGTCATCGGAATCCTCACCATGTTAAAGAGTATTGCCGGGAGCATGGTGGGGAAGCGCTAGCAGGGCATTTGCGTGGTGCATACCTCAAGGCAAGGGTGAAAAGGTCTTATCCAGAGCTTAAGTGGTAGTTAATTAGAGCCTGGTTTTAACCTCCGCTGAAAAACACTGTTTTTCAGCGGTTTTTTATTCAACCCCTTGATAAATAAGTAAACACAGAGTATAGTTTACTTTTAGGTGATAGCGGTGGATAAGGAAGGTTTGAAGCTATTTATTGAGCCTAGAGCCTCATTATTATTGACCAAGGTAAGCAATTTTCTCACCGAGCAGAGTATACAGTCGTATCTTGTTGGTGGGTTTGTGCGCGATGTGCTGCTGGGGAGAGATACGGCTGATATTGATATTGCGGTAGCGGCGGATGCGCTGGAGATTGCTCCCAAGCTAGCTAATGCTCTTGGCGGTAGGTATGTCCTGTTGGATGAGGTGAATAGGGTGGGTAGGGTAGTTCTGATTGATAATGAAGCTAGCGGTCGATGGGAGCTTGATTTCTCCACATTTAGCGGCAGCATCGAGCAAGACTTGGCGCGGCGTGATTTCACAGTGGATGCTATAGCAGTTGACCTTGGAGAGTCAGGGACAGATTATACCAGCGTTCAGCTCATAGACCCCTTTGGTGGTTGGAATGACCTTCGCCAGGGTGTGATTCGGGCTGTTTCAGAGGCGGCTTTTAAATCTGATGCAGTACGCTTGCTACGGGCGGTGCGCTTGGCAGCTGAGCTTAATTTTAGTATTGATAATGGGACCGAGTCCCTAATTCGGGGCTACCATCATCTTATAGCCAGTGTAGCTGGTGAGCGAGTAAGAGAGGAGCTACTTCGTCTATTGGCTGTTTCTCACGCCGGGCAATTTTTGCTCTATCTTGATGAGCTGGATTTACTAACGGCTGTAGTCCCGGAGCTAGCCCAGACAAAGGGAGTGGAGCAGCCGAAGGAGCACTTCTGGAATGTTTTTGACCACTCAATAGAGACAGTAGCTGCCGTTGATTTTGTACTCAGGCAGGGGGCTTGGGAGTATGGCAGCGAGGAGGTCTTGGCTGTTGTCCCCTGGTCAGTAGTGCTGGCTGAGCACTTTGACTTGGAGGTTAGTAGTGGTAGCACCAGAGGGTTACTACTCAGGCTGGCGGCACTACTTCATGATGTTGCCAAACCTCAAACTAAAGCTATTGATGATAGTGGTCGGGTGCGTTTTTTGGGGCATGCTAAGGTTGGGGCAGCGATAACAGCTAACATCCTGGAAAGGCTGAGGTTTAGCGGTAAAGAAATAAAGCTGGTGGAAACTATGGTCAGGCATCACCTCAGGCCGGGGCAGATGGCTCAAGATGAACTTCCCTCCCATCGGGCTATTTACCGTTACTTTCGTGATACCGGCGGGGCGGGTATTGATGTATTATTCTTGAGCTTGGCTGACCATCTAGCCACTAGGGGCCGGCATCTAAATCTAGCTGAGTGGCAGAAGCATGGTAAAATGGTGGAGTATGTATTGGCTCAGCATTTTGAGCGGGAAAGCTTGGTTATTCCACTTAAGCTGGTTGATGGGCATGATTTAATCAATATCTTTGGTATGAGCCCAGGACCTAGAATTGGGGAGATTTTGGAGGTAGTGCGTGAAGCACAAGCTGCCGGGGAGCTGACTAGCAGGGAGGAGGCTATATCTTACATTCGTGAGCGGCTAGCCACTGAGGAGGTTGTTTACTAGTGCCTATTGTTCCCACTCACCCTCCCATAGTGGCTTCACTCACCAGCCTTAGGGGGTGTGGGGGCGAAGCCCCCAGATACAATCCTAGGGTAGGGGGAGGATTTGGTTGTTAAACAACCTTAACTGAGGCAGTGTGAATAGTTATGCCTAGAAGAAATACGCTGGTTTTTATAATAGTATTAATGCTTTTTGCCTTTGCTATTTCCGCTCTTATCTACCCCCTGTTTGGCAGGGAGAATATACGCCTGGGACTGGACTTGCAGGGTGGTATTCACATGGTTTACAAGGCTGATTTGTCTCAGGTTGAACCAGGCGAAGAGGCTAGCGTTATTGAGGGAGTGATGGAGGTTATCAGTAACCGAATCAACCCCTTAGGAGTAACCGAGCCGATTATTCAGAAACAAGGTAAAGACCGTATAATGGTTGAACTGCCCGGCATCGACATTACTGATAAAGACAAGGAACGTCTCTCACGCGTGGCGATATTAGAGTTTGGGGAGCTGGCAGCCGATGAAGAAGAGGCGAAATGGGAAAATGAACTGGGTAGATGGAAACCAGCTACGGCATTAATTGACGGCGAGGAGAAGGCGTTAACCAGCCGGTATTTCAAGGAAAATACCTATATAGACCGGGATGACTTGGGTAGACTGCTGCTGATTTTTGAGTGGGATGAAGAAGGGAGCAAGCTTTCTGAAGAGATTACCGGACGCCTGATAGGTAAGCCTTTGGGTATCTTTGAGGGCGATGCGTCTTTATTAGGAGAGGATGACATACCTATTGCGCCTACTGTTCAGGCGATAATTGTAGATAGGGGTCAGATTGAAGGTTTAAGCTATAATGAGGCTACCAGTTTATCTAAACAATTGAACGCCGGGCGCTTACCTGTGCCCCTTGAGATACTCTATGACCAAACGGTATCACCTCTGCTGGGAGCTGATTTCATTGATATGAGCCTTAAGGCAGGACTAATTGGCATAATATTGGTTATGCTGTTTATGATTGTTTATTACCGCCTGCCTGGGGTTTTAGCCAGCCTGGCTCTCATTTTTTATGGGGCACTGGTCTTAGCTATATTCAAGTTGGTTCCGGTAACTCTTACCCTGGCTGGGATTGGTGGTTTTGTCCTGTCTATAGGTATGGCGGTAGATGCTAATGTGCTTATCTTTGAACGGATGAAGGAGGAGTTCAGGACAGGACGGACACTGGGGGCAGCCATTGAGGCTGGTTTTAATCGCGCCTGGACAGCCATCAGGGATAGCAATGTAACTACGATTATTGTATGCATCATTCTGTACTGGTTAGGTAGCAGCATCGTCGCCAGTGCCCCGGTAATGGGCTTTGCCTTAACCCTACTTATCGGTGTGGTGATAAGCATGTTTACTGCTATTGTAGTTACCCGGACATTTCTGCGCCTATTCGTCGGCACTCCTCTGGCGCGGAGGAGTTCGCTATTTAGCGCATACTTGGGAAGGAAATGATGTTTGATATTGCTGGTAAAAGGTTCCGGTTCTTTCTTATTTCAGGGGTAGTCATCCTAATTGGCGTTATTTCCTTAGTGGTCTTTGGTCTCAGACCGGGGATTGAATTTAGCAGCGGCTCAATGCTGACGGTAAACTTCGAGCAGGAGGTAGACCAGGGTGAGTTGAAACAGGAATTGGCTAGTTTAGGTTATGCCAATGCTATTATTCAACGCACTGGACAGGGCGATTTCTTTATCCGAACCGGTGAGTTGACCGGGGAGGAAAAGGCACAGCTAGAGGAAGCCCTGGCTGCTAGGTTTGGCGCTACTACCGAGAGGGAGTTTTATTCGGTATCACCTATGGTGGCTGCGGAGACAGCTCATAATGCAGTTATTGCCGTAGCTGTAGCCGCAGTTGGTGTACTCCTTTATATTACCTGGGCATTTCGTAGAATGCCAAACCCATTCCATTATGGCACCTGTGCCATAATAGCCCTGGTGCATGATGTGCTGGTGGTATTGGGGATTTTCTCAATCCTCGGCGGCATATTAGACTGGGAGATTAATTTGATGTTTATTACCGGCGTTTTAGCTGTTATTGGCTATAGCGTGAATAATACTGTGGTTGTTTTTGATAGGATACGCGAGAATTTGAGAAAGGGTGTAAGCTCCGATTTTGAGGTTGTAGTTAATAATAGTCTGGTTGAGACGCTGAGTCGTTCGTTGAATACCAGTTTAACCACATTATTTGTGGTCTTGGCTCTGTTACTGTTTGTTGGGGCATCAATCCTGAATTTTGCTGTGGTTCTGCTGGTAGGTATTATTGTCGGGACTTTTAGCTCACTCTGTATTGCTCCTAGTCTACTGGTGGTCTGGGAAAAGGGGGAGTGGGGCAGGTTCGTTAGGCGACCAGCCAGAGCCTAAGCGGAGACGGGTCATGTTTTCTAGCCAAAGTGGTGCGGCCAAGCTTGCTCTCGTAGTTGTAATTGGGCTGATTGCGCTCAAGGTGGTGGTGGCGGTCATAACCGGCAGCATCAGCATTCTGGCTCAGGCAATGGATAGTTTCCTTGACTTGTTTGCTGTAGTCATCACCCTTTTTGCTGTTAGTATAGCCACCAAGCCCGCAGATGAGAAACACCCTTTCGGTCACGGCAAAGTGGAGAACATTGCGGCTATAGTGCAGGCAGTGCTGATTTTTATTGCCGGTGGCTTGATAATCTATTCGGCAGTACACAGGATAATAGTAGGAGCGACAATAGAGCTGACTGAAGCCGGGATAGGGGTAATGCTGGTTTCCATAATAGTCAGCATCTTCCTTTCCCGCCACTTGCTCAAGGTATCACAGGCAGTGGACTCGATAGCGCTACAGGCAAATGCTCGCAATATCGCTGCCGATGTCTACTCTGCGGCTGCAGTACTGGCAGGACTAGTAGCAGTACGCTTTACCGGGCTCAATATTTTAGACCCTATTATTGCCATGGCAGTAGCTTTGTTCATCCTGAAAGCGGGTTATGATGTGTTGAGCAAGTCATTTGGCGGGCTGATTGATGTAAGACTGCCTGAGGCTGAGGAGAGAGTCATAAGGGAATGTATTATGGAGTATGACAGCGAGGTAGTAAGTTTCCATCAATTACGTACTCGTAAGGTAGGAAATCAGCGTCATATTGACCTTCATATAGTAATGCCCAAGGATGCCAGTGTAAAAGAAGCGCACCGGATTTGTGACTGTTTAGAGGTGGCTATGGCAGACAGGCTGCGTAATACCAGTGTAACTATTCATGTTGAGCCCTGTGACGAAAAGTGTGACCAGTGCCGTATTTCCTGTACCACCAAGGGTGAGAGCGATTAAGGTAGGGCATGTATTTCTTTTATCGTCTTAATAAGATGGTCAACGCTGCGTATCTCAAATCTACGCGGTGGCTCACCTAGAGGGTCTTCAATATTAGTGTTGCCTAAAAGCACATCAAAGGTGGCTTTTACTGAGGCAGCTAAAGCGGTGAGGTTATAGCCACCCTCCAGACTGAAGACCAGCCGACCACTACATAGTTCATCAGCTAATCCGTTGATAATTCTTACCATCTGGGCAAAGCCGGTGACACTTACCTGCATCAAGGATATTCCATCAGCCCAGTGGAGGTCGTAGCCAGCCGAGGCCAGGATAAGCTGGGGTCTAAACCGCCTCGTTGCCGGGACGATAATTTGGTCGAAGGCCTGTAAATATTCGTTATCGCCGCAGCCAGCCGGCAGCGGTATATTAACTGTGGTTCCTCTGGCTGTCCCGCTGCCAGTTTCGTCAACATCGCCGGTTCCTGGGTAGAAAGGATACTGGTGAGTTGATATGTAAAGGACCTGGGGGTTGTCATAAAAGGTGGCATGGGTAGCGTTACCATGGTGCACATCAAAATCAATGATAGCGATGCGTTCCAGGTTATATTTAGCCAGTGCATATTTAGCGGCAATAGCCACATTATTGAACAGGCAGAAGCCCATAGCTCGCCCAGAGGTAGCGTGGTGCCCCGGGGGTCTGACCAGGGCAAAGGCGCTGGTTACCTCTCCGCTCATAACTGCCTCAGTTGCGGTAATGACGCCGCCAGCAGCATAAACCGCAGCTTGGTAGGAATCGGCTGACATCACCGTATCAATGTCAAGCCAGCTACCGCCCCGTTGAGCCACATCCTGAATGTGTAAGATATATTGCTTATCATGCACCAGTGATAGTTCCTCAACCGAGGCAGCACGGGGCTTGATTGGCGTTAGTTGCTGTTTAAGCCCGGTCTGCTCCAGGTGGGAGATGATTGCTTCTAGCCTGCCGGCGTTCTCTACATGTTGCCCGGTATCATGCTTCAGGTAGATTGGGTCATAGACATAGCCTACTTTCATAATATATTTCCCCTTTTAAAAAGCCCAGCTTTGATGATACCAGATAGGATGCTGGCAGGCAATAAAGTGCTTGAGTCCATTGCCTTAATGATTTATACTCTGATTAAAGATGTCTTTAGATTTAGCTAAGGTTGCTTCACAGGTTGAAGGCATGGTAGCCAGACTGAAGGCTGGCGGCAAGCAAAGGCGGGAGCGTCTCCGCTATGCTTTGGATACTCTCCATAATAAGGCTACCGACCTTGATTATTTAAGAAGGAAGATTGCATCCAGTAAGACTACGTGGTTAGTCGCTGGTCTGGTAGATGGGCTTGACCAGCACTATAAACTACCACCTTGCCCTGAGGAATTCACTATCATTGCCACCGATGGCTCTCATATTGATGTTGACCGGCATAAGTCGACAAGGTGCTACCTGATAAACATAGGTAGTGTCATCCTTCACTACGGGGCTAATCCTGGCGCTCTTCTTGATAGTTCCCCCTGCCTCTATTCCGGGGATGAAGACCTGGTTATTGCTCCAGCTATGGTTAGGGGTCGTGAGCAGCCTATAGAAGGCGTACTTTTGGGGGTGAAGCGTAGTGTTGAGGAGTGCCGCCAGTTAGCTGAGCTGGCGGCGGAGCTGCCTCAGGGTATCCCAACCCTAGCCCTGCTTGATGGCTCGCTTATCCTCTGGGGTCTGGCTGGTCAGGCTTACCCTGAATTTGTTACCGAGGCATTGCTAGATAAAGGCTTTTTACACTATCTTGAGGAAATAAGGAAGCTTAATAATGGTAAGCGGCTTGCCCTTGCCAGCTACATTAGCTTTCCCCGCAGCACTGATGTAGTTAATGCGCTGCGGGTGGCTATTTGCCCTCATGAGGCGCCTGACTGCGACCGCTACTGCCCGGCTAATGAAAAGAGGGACTGCGATGTGGTGGCTGGCGTTCAGGACCGGGAGCTATTCTTAAATTTACTGGGGCAGGGAGAAAGGTCAGACCTGTTTATCAGTCAATCGTCTATAGTCCGGAAACACTATGGAGTTCACCAGGTCTATTTTTTCTATCTCAGGGTGGATGATGAAGTAGCCAGGGTTGAGATTCCACGGTGGGTGGGAATGGATGAAAACTTACTGAATCTGACTCACGCCCTGGTTTTAGACCAGTGCCGGCGGGGGCAGGGATATCCGGTGGCATTAAGCGAAGCCCATGAAAAGGCAGTAGTTACCGGCGCTGATAGGGAACAGTTCTGGCAACTGGTAGAGTCATTGCTGGTGGAGGGGAAAATGCCCAGCCTTGGCTCAGCCAAGAGCCAGAGCAAAAGAACAAGGTGGGTTTAAGGAGGACAATATGGGAGCCAAAGGATGTCCTGTCAAATTCCCGATGAAATGTAGGCACTGTCCTCTCTCTTTTCAAGATAGAATGCGGAAATGTAATTGGTATCGAAACCTAAGAGAGAGGTATAAAAGCATCAACCCGAAAGGTTGGCATTCTGAATTTTTCCACCTCCCCTAGTTAAAAGGAGGGGGGAGGAGAGGTTTTGAAGGGGCTACGCCCCTTCAAACTTCCCGTGATAAAATGACTGGGGGACGATAAAAAGGGTTAAAGAGGTTAATTAGAATGAAACGGATATTATTACTAGTTCTAGTTATTGGGGTTATGCTAGTCAGCGCCTGTAGTGCACCAACCGAAGCTCCGCCTGCTGAACAACCAGCGCCACCAGAAGAGCCAGAGCCAACTCCCAGCCCCATTGTCAACCGAACTACACATGGCTACATATGGCCGGACGAGATTTGGAGGGGAGAAATTCGTATCATCGGTGACATCATCGTCAAAGAGGGAGCTATACTGACCATTGAGCCGGGCACCAGAGTGCTAATTGCCGCCAATCAGGACGTAGAGAATCTGTTCCTTGACCCATTCAATATGCAGCAGGGCATCCGACAAGAACACCCTGGTGAAGACCCGTATTATAGAGGCGTTCACTTTGGCGAACCATTCAGGGACGAGGGCAATCACATCTCTATTCGCATCCATGGCACTTTACACGCGGTGGGCACGCCAGAGCAAATGATCACTATCACCTCTGACAGCCCC
>JAUWYK010000089.1 GCA_030615865.1 Dehalococcoidia bacterium | reverse complement strand
GGTTAGCGGCACCCGCTGTCTAAACTCCTCTACGGTCTCTGGCCTTGCCCCATTCATGAGCTTCTTGCCCAGAGCACAGCGGTTGAGCAACTCCATTTGCTCCATTAGTAGCCGTTTCTGGATGGTCATAAACTGCTCCAGACTGAGGTTGAGAAAGCCGCAGCACATCTGCCATAGCTCTTCATCTCTGCCCTGTTGCAAAAGCTCGACTACCTTTGGCATGTCACACTTCCCAAGCTAACTTATTAGCTAAAAAGACTATGACACGCCTTGGCTAGCTTGGGAAGTGATTATGTACTAGAACATAGTTCTAGTACATAAAACCTTCACAATAACACTGTATTATGTTAGAACTAATCCGATTACAGTCAACTGGACTAAAACATAGAAGGGCAAAACCAAGCTGTGAGGCACCAAACTGAAACTAACAACAACTTACTAACTCCGGAACAGGTAGCTGGGATCCTTCAAGTTCATGTTCTAACCATATACAGCTACATCCGACAGGGGAAGCTTGACGCCATACGTCTAGGTCGAAACTACCGTATTACACCCAGAGACTTTACGCACTTCATCGAATCAAACCGTATCAAAAACAACAAGCTATAGAGAGGAATAGCAAACATGCTTTATAATCAACAGCGAGTAGTAGTTACCGGCATGGGGGTTATCAGCCCTGTAGGTCTCACCGTTTCCGAGATGTGGGAAGCCCTAGTCTCTGGGAAATCGGGGATTGATTATATCAGCCGCTTTGACCCGACACCTTTTGATACCAAGTTTGCCGCTGAAGTCAAAGGGTTTGACCCAATGACATATGTTAGCCGGAAGGAAGCGCACCGCATGGATAGGTTTACCCAGTTCGCTGTAGCGGCCAGCCTTCAGGCGGTAGAAGCGGCAGGGTTGACCATAGATGATGGCAATGCTGAGGAGACTGGCGTTTTCATGGGAAACAGCGTCTGCGGTCTACTTGAGGTTTCTGAACAATTCAAGATACTGAGTGAAGCCGGCCCGAGAAGGATAAGCCCAATTCTGGCTCCGACTATGACCGGTGATGCGCCTCCGGTACAGATTTCGTTGTTATTGGGAGCCAAAGGACCAAATTACTCTATCTCCTCAGCCTGCTCCAGCAGCAGTGACAGCATTGGTCATGCCTACGAGACAATTAGACACGGAGAGGCAAAGGTAGTGATCGCTGGTGGCACCGAAGCACCGGTAATGCCTATCTGTGTAGCCGCCTTCAACGCAGCCCATGCTTTATCAACCAAGAACGACAAGCCACAAAATGCCTGCCGACCCTTTGATGCCGAACGTGATGGCTTTGTCTTAGGCGAGGGTGCCGCCATTATTATACTTGAGGACCTTGGCTATGCCCTTGAGCGTGGAGCCCCTATCTTAGCTGAAATTATGGGATACAGCGCCACCAGTGATGCCTTTCACATCACTCAGCCTTCACCCAATGGTGTGGGCGCAGCCAAAGCATTAAGCCTAATCCTGAAGAAGGCAGGAATTAGTCCCAATGAGGTTGACTATATCAATGCCCATGGCACGGCGACACAGCTTAACGACAAAATCGAAACCCACGCTATCAAAAATGTCTTTGGCGAACATGCCTACCGTATCCCAACCTCAGCCAGCAAATCTATGACCGGCCATCTCCTCGGAGCGGCAGGTGCTCTTGAGGCTGTAATCTCTATTCTTGCCATAAATCACGGGGTTATACCGCCAACTTTAAACCTCACTCATCCTGACCCTGAGTGCGACCTAGACTATGTGCCCTATAAGGCGCGCTCGGCTGAGGTAACGACTGCTATATCAAATTCCTTCGGCTTTGGCGGACACAATTCAGTGCTTATTTTCCGTCGCTACTCCCAATGATTGCCTGAATCATGCACCCACGCATACCGCTAGCGCATTGAATCATACTAACCTTTCCACTCCACTAGCATTATAGCGAAGTAAACCCTCGTGGCAAGACGAAAGGAGTGCAGTCCCACGCGGACAATTAAAGCAGTTGAGTATGCATAGCCAAGCATTGTACAGATTAGTTTTTACAGCGGACCTCTTGAACGAGGTGCACAGGCAAGTGGAGGGCTAAGGGGGAGGCTTGATTAAAGTTATTTAGCTTTGCTACTAGAGCTACTCAGAGCCTGCAATTTCTGGCTTAGCTCGTTAAAGTTTTTATCTGCTGGTTGCTTACCCACTTCCAGCCCATAGCTAAGGAAGAACTCGAGGAAACTGCGTAACAGCTCCTTCATTCCCTGCTGGGACTGGTAGAATTCTTCCTTGGTTACATAATTTTGCTCTCCAATATCTTCCTTATCTTCCTTCAACTGGCCATCAATGAGAAAGTTAATAAATTCTGAACGGCTCATTTCACCGCGGCTCTCATCAACTTTTCTCGCTACCTCGACATCAACTATGAACATCCTTTTCTCTGACATGTGGGACTCCTATTATGATTCTTATAAAAAAGAAGGGTAACCTACCGCCTCTGGCAACCTCAGGTTACCCATCCAATAGCAGGTTTGAACCATCAAAACCCAGCGTCCTTTTCCAGTCCAAGCATTTCCATTATGTTATTAATACTTCTAAGTAGCTTCAAACCTTTACCAGTCACCTGATAGGTCACTACCGGATTGCCCACCTCCACCTTGCTAATAAAGCCCTGGCTCATCAGAAAACCGAGATACTTCTGTATTTGAGCATAACTCATATTAGCGCTGTACATAATCTCGGTCTTACCAGCGCCATTCTCCCCCACCTTCAGCATGTCGGCTATTATTTCAATATTTGACCTTCGCTGATTAAGCATCATTCCCACCCCCAGCCAGTACTTACTACCTAGTAGCATTGTACTACTAAGAAAACGGGATGTCAATAGGTCAGCGGCAAAACTTTTACCAAGGAGCTAAAACAGGCCCAGATACCAACTGAGGATGTCGCTTCCCCACAGTAAGGTAACTATAGTGGCTAAAGAGAGGAAAGGACCAAAGGGGATAGCTTCTTTCCGCTTTTTTATTTTAAGGGTGAGAAGGAGAACAGCCACCAGCCCGCCAAGGATTATTCCCATAAGTAAGGCAACAATTACCAAGTAGCCAGTGACCAGACCGATTAATGCCGCCAGTTTTACATCACCCCACCCCATTCCCCCTCTGGAAATAAGAACCACCAGCAAAAACAATACCAGGCCAATGCCACCACCAATGGCAGCCTGTGCAATTTCGGGCACAATCTTTGATTGGGGAAAGAAGATGCTAAAGAAGATGCTGATGAGCAATGCCACCGCCAGCGCAGGATAAACCACCCTATTGAGAATAAGCCTGTGCTCCAAATCAATGACCAGAATCACAATAAAAAGACAGATGTAAAAGAGGGCGATAGCAAGCTCAATGCTCAAGCCATAGCGCCAGTAGGCTAAGCCAAACAGGACCGCAGTGCCAATTTCCACCCACAACAAACGCCTGGGAATGGGAACCTGGCAGTAACGACAGCGACCGCGTAGCCACAAGTAGCTAAATACTGGTATCAGGTCTTTAGCTGATAGGCGATGCTGACAAGCAGAGCAATGAGATGGTGGATAGATTAATGACTCCCTAGCCGGCAGGCGGTCACAGCATACATTAAGGAAGCTAGCCACCACCATCCCCAGCAAGACGAAGATAACTATAAAACCGGCTTCCATCTCAGCCTCTATTTTGCCTCCTACTGCTCATTATAGTCAATATTACCAGCCCTAAAGTCTTGATGGCGTAAGGTAAAAGGCACTGTAAATAGGTAAGGTGAGGTTGACTTTTTACTCTCCCCAGAATTATACTTGTTTTAATTAATTATGTTAATAGACTACCGGGAGGAAGAGCTTGGCAGAAGTCAATAAGCCAATAAACGATAACCCGGAGGTAGCCGAAACCCCACCACTCACAACGGAAGGGGAAAATGAAAAGGCGATGAAACTGGTGGCAGAGATGCTGACAGAGAAGATTATTGATATTAGACCTCAGCTTGATTACGCCAGCGAGCTGGGCTTTGTCTATCCAGTCGCTGAACAGATACTAGGGGTGAAGGCAGAGAAAGTAGTATCAATTCTGGACTCCTTAGTTTACAAAGGCATACTGAATAGGAATTTCTTTGAAAGGCTGCTCCGCTGTCCCCAGTGCCGGTCACTAAATCTAAGACCCACTACCCATTGCCCCAAATGTGGCTCGGGAGATATTGCCCGGGGCAGAGTGCTTGAGCACTTCGTCTGTGGATATGTCGGCCTTGAAGATGAGTTTGTAGCTAAAGGTAGATATATATGCCCCAAGTGCAAAATAGAGTTACGAACTATTGGCAGCGACTACCAGAGCCTGGGACTGCTGCGCAAGTGCCGTGCTTGCGATGAGGTATTTAATATACCGGTGATAAAATGGCGCTGTCTGAAGTGCTCCTCACTTACCGCTGAGGATAAAGTTATTGAAGCAAATATCTATTCTTATACCTTCAATGAGGCAAAGAGGGGCTGGCTGGAGTTTGAGCTTAAACCCAAACACCAGCTCATAGAGTTTTTGAGGGAGCGCGGCTACAAAGTAACTGAAAATGCCACGGTTAAAGGCAGGTCAGGGGCGAAACACAGGATAGACATACTGGCTACCAGGGATGATGGCATTGTAACTCACCATATCGCTATCGGCATTGAGGTGGCTGGGGATGAGATAGGATTGGGGGAGATATTTGACTTTGATGACAAAGCCTATGATAGTGGCATTCATGATAAAATCCTGGTGGTCGTTCCTGGACTGCGCCGGGAAGCTGAGAAGTTTGCCAGCCAGCAGAGGATAAAGGTGCTTGAGGTCAGGGATTTGGAGATGGTGCTGACCAGTACCCTCCCCCCGCTCAGCGGGGAAGTAAAAAGAGCGCCCTTTAAATTTGAGTCCAAATCAAAGCTCATAAAATACCTGAAGCGGTCTGGCTATGAGGTAAAGGAAAATACCAGCTTGAAAGGCAGGTCAGGGGCAGAACATGAGATAGACATACTGGCTACCAAGGATGATGGCATTGTAACTCACCATATCGCTATCGGCATTGAGGTAGCTGCGGAGCCGATTGGGCTGGATAAGGTGTTTGATTTTGATGATAAGGCCTATGATATAGGCATTCTGGATAAAGCCCTCATCGCCGTTCCTGGGCTTGCCCCGGAAGCCAAGCAGTTTGCCCAACGGCAGCGAATCAAGGTCTTTGAGGCTAAGACGCTAGAGCCCTCTAGCTAGGCCCTTATTAACCTCTTATTAGCCCCTTATTACGATAACTACCCAGTACTAAACTACCCAGTACTAATGGACTATTGGCATATTACCAATGGACTATTGACTCCAAAACAGTTTCCATTATATCATATATATATATCATAGACTTACCTAACTATAGTTTGTCTAAATTAAACCCAAATAACCAGAAAAGGAGGTAACAAGGAAATGAGGAGGTTTATGAAAAGGTTGCACCGTGGTGAAAAGGGCTTCACCCTCATTGAGCTGCTGATTGTGGTTGCCATTCTAGGTATCATTGCCGCCATAGTTATCCCCAATGCCGCTGGCTTTATGACTACAGGCAGACTAAATGCAGCCAATACCGAGGTGCAGAATGTGAAAACGGCTGCCGTAGGCTATATGGCGGAGCATGAGGTCTGGCCTGCTGACGCAGATCCTGCCTTATTGCCTTATCTCAGCGCAGCGCCTAAGGTAGACTATGCCTTTGATCTCACCACCGGCTTGATAACTGGTCCAGCAACAGACTCGGATTGGCCAGGACTCACCTTCTATCCGGCTGACCAGATGTGGAAAAGAACGCCATCGTCATAATTAGCGTCATAGCCTGAGGTTTTAATTAAGTCAAGCAATTTAGAAATAGCTTATCGGTGGGGTTGAGGTTATTTAATTTCAGCTCTGCCGATGAGCTTTTCTATTTTCTATATCAACCTCACCCCCTTTATCCCCCTCTCCTTCAAAGGAGAGGGGGAGGTATAGGTTTTTGAAGGGGCTTCGCCCCTTCAAACTTCCCCTGCAAACAACTCCTGCATTGGAAT
>JAUWYK010000104.1 GCA_030615865.1 Dehalococcoidia bacterium | reverse complement strand
AGATAAAGGGGGAAAGTAATGATTAAGACTGTTATGAGGTTTAGGAACAACATGGTTATGGTATTTGATAAGTGGGGAGAACAGATACCTAAATACCAGGGTCAATACGAAAAAGTGAAGGAAAGCATCTTAGGAGATGCTCCGCCCGACACAATATTTGCCCTCGGTTTTACTGATGCCGGCGAATTACGAAAAGTTCCCAGAGAGGAGTGGTAATCAATTCCATTCTTTGTAGGGATTCCCCCATTATTTTTGCTTGAGCTCCGCCTGTTGCCTATGCCATTAACTATCCTTCCTCTACGGCGAGATTGTTTGTAACCTGCCCCTCCTAGTTTTATTTGGAGATTCTAGCCTCCCCCATTACTAGAGAAGGGGAGGCAAAGCCCCTTTAATCTACCCTTGACCGCTGATAAGCGTCCCCGTCCCCAGATTTGCCTTTTATCAAGTCAGTGTTATATGAACTAAATGACTATTGGCAATTTTTGTGCTTTTATGATACAATTGGCTTGAAAGTCAGGTGAGGAGGATGAAGATGGCTAAAAAAGAGAACGTGGCAAGGGAAGAGGC
This sequence comes from Dehalococcoidia bacterium, assembly GCA_030615865.1. The sequence goes on along the minus strand of JAUWYK010000104.1, from coordinate 3,783 downwards.
ACTGCGGGGAGGTGAGGAAAATTATAAGCTGTTTTTCCAGAGCATGTTTGATGGTTTGCTGGTTTTTGATGCCGAAACCATGAAGGTGGTGTTTGCTAATCAAGCTGCTGCGAAACTGTATGGGTTTGATTCTGCAGAGGAGGCAATTGGGGTGAGTCCGCTTGATTTCGTTGCCCTAGACGATAGAGAGCGGGCTCTCAGGATTATTGTGGAGGATATGTTTCAAAAAGACCTGCGTCAGGTGAACGAATTTCGGACGATGACCAAAGATGGTAGAGAAATATGGATAAGCGCAGTTGGTACAAAAACTGTATATCAGGGGAGGTTAGCCGGTTTGATTTCACTGAGGGACATCACCGAGCGCAAGCAGATGGAGGAGGCACTGCGGGAGAGCGAGGCGCGCTACCGTGTCCTGGTAGATGCTGGGGCGCCTATGGGCGAGGCCATTTTCATATTGCAGGACACTGACAAAGTGGAAGCAGCTCATCCCTTCGCCAATGAGGAATGGGCTCGGATAACCGGCTACACTACCGAAGAGCTTAGGGGAATTTCGTTATACGATATCCTCCATCCCCGACACCGTGCCGCTGTAGCCGGTAGAGCGCGGCGGCGGCTGCAGCAGGGGCAGGATGTTCCTGGGCGCTGGGAAATCTCTGTTATTACCAAGGACGGTACCGAGGTGCCTATCGAAGTCGTTGGTGGTGGCGCCATTACCTACCATGGCAGACTGGCCACCGTCGGTTACGCGCGGGACATCACCGAGCGCAAGCAGATGGAGCACGAGCTAAGAGAGATGCAGGAGAAGCTTATTCGCTCGGAGAGGCTGGCGGCGATAGGGCAACTGGCGGGGGGAGTGGGACACGAGCTCAGAAACCCCCTGGGGGCCATCAAGAATGCCGCTTACTATGTAAAAGGGAAGGTAGCCCAGAGCGAGCTGTCACAAAAAGAGCCACGGGTTATGGAATTTCTCGACATTATGGAGGATGAGATAAACTCCTCCAATAAAATCATCAATGACCTTCTGGGATTTTCCCGTGTGGGCAAACCGTCTGTGTCACCGGCCCAAATAAAGAATGTAATTGAGGCTGCTCTATCACGCACGCCTATCCCGGAGAACATTGAGCTGACTAAAAAGCTGGATGCTGACCTGCCCGAGATTGAGATAGACGCCGACCAGGTTCGGCAGGTATTGGCAAATATGATTACCAACGCTGTGGAAGCTATGCCCGAAGGAGGCAAGCTGACAATAGCTGCCAGAGGGAAGGATGAGTGCCTAGAGGTGGAAATTGCTGATACCGGCTGTGGCATACCTCAGGAAGCTGTAGGCAAAATCTTTGACCCCCTGTTTACTACCAGGGCTAAAGGCATCGGGTTGGGCTTGGCGCTATGCAAGGCAATCATCGACAGGCATGAGGGATACATCCAGGTAGAGAGCCAGGTAGGAAAAGGGACTACCTTCACCATGAAGTTGCCAGTGAAAGCAAAATAAGCCTTTACCATAAGAGGTTAAATTGGAGATGAATAGTAGGAAAACGAGTGTTCTGGTAGTTGATGACCTTCGGAGCATACGACTGACCCTGGGAGGGATACTGGAAGACAAGGGCTACAACGTCGTCACTGCCGAGGACGGTTACCAGGCTATTGAGGCAGCAGGGAAGACCCACTTTGATATCGTCTTTATGGATATAAAGATGCCGGGGATAAACGGGGTTCAAACCTTCAGGGAGGTCAAGAAGATAGACCCTAAGGCGGCGGTAATTATGATGACTGCTTTTTCGGTAGAGGATTTGGTGAAGGAAGCCCTGGAGGAGGGTGCCTATGCTATTATCTATAAACCGTTTGACATTGATAGCGTCATAGCCCTCATTGAAAAACTGCTTCGTGGGAGAATACTGATACTGGTGGTTGACGACCAGTTTAGTGATAGGGAAATGCTCAGGGAAAAACTGGAGGAGAAGGGATACCGGGTGGCTACTGCCCGGGATGGGGCTGAAGCTATTAAGATGGTCAAGAGCAAGCACTATGACATCATCTTTCTCGAGGTGAGTCTACCTGATATGAACGGTGTTGAGACCTTTGAGCGGGTTAAGGAGATTAACCCTGAGGCAACAGTGATTATGATGACCGGCTGCACCGAAGAAGATTTACTAAAAAGGGTAATAAGCCAAGATGCTTATACCTGCATATACAAGCCTTTTGATATGGAGAAGGTGATAGCGCTGGTGGAGGATATAGCCAAGGAGAACGAGGAATAATGCCAACGGCAGCCACTATCATGGTAGTAGAGGCTGAGATTGACACCAGGGCAACCCTGTGCGGCACATTGGAGGACATCGGGTACAGGGTTATCGGATTGGAAAGGGGAGCTGATGCCCTAGAGATGATACGGAGAAGCCCCTTTGATGCTGTTATTACCGATATAAAATTCGCCGATGTTGGGGGGATGGAGATACTGGAGCTAGCCAAGGAAGTAAACCCCGACGTTGCCGTGATTATGACCACTGACTATGCTAGTGTGGAAGCGGCGATGAATGCTGTTAATGAGGGTGCCTATGCCTATTTTGTCAAGCCGGTTAACATGAACGAAATGAAAACCACCATCGCCAACGCCCTCAAGCAGCAAAGGCTCCTACTGGAGAATAAAAGGCTTGTGGAGAGCTTGCAGCACTCTAACAAGCTACTGTTTGAAGCCAACGAGGAATTGAAGAAGGCAACTCAGGCAAAGTCTGAATTCTTGGCTAATATGTCTCATGAGTTGCGCACCCCACTCAATGTCATTATTGGTTTCTCTGAATTGATGGTGGACAAGGTGCCTGGAAAGATTAATGAGGAGCAGAGGCAGTGCCTTAGCGATATCTTGGACAGCAGTCACCGCTTACTAAACCTAGTTAACGAGGTTCTTGACCTGTCCAAGGTAGAATCAGGCAAGATGGAATTCAAGTTGGAAAATGTTGCTCTGACTGAGGTAATAGAATCATTAACCAGAACTATGCTGCCGGTACTGGCACCAAGAAAACAAAGCCTCGATATTGAGATAGAAGAGGGACTTCCTGCGGTACATGTCGATGAAGGCAGATTAGAACAGGTGCTCCTTAATCTAGCGACCAACTCATCTAAGTTTACCCCGGATGGAGGCAAGCTGAAGATTGAGGCAATCAAAGCAGATAATTGGTGTCAGATCAGCGTGATTGATAATGGCATTGGTATCAAGGAAGAGGACCAGGAACGGATATTTGAACCTTTTTGTTGGCTGGACAATCCTCTAACCAAAGAGAAGAGCGGGACTGGGCTGGGGCTAGCGCTTGTCGAAACGATTGTTGAAAAGTATGGCGGGCGAATTTGGGTAGAGAGTGAATATGGGAAGGGAAGTCGGTTTACCTTTACTTTACCCCTGGCAACAACTGACTAGCCATATTCAGGAGAGACAGGTAATGAAAGGGAAGATACTAATTGTAGAAGATAACCCCCTAAATATGAGGCTGCTTGAGATGGTTCTTAGAGCCAAGAGCTATACCTTACTCAAGGCAACTAACGGAGAAGAGGCGCTGGATGTGGCGATGAGAGAGCAACCAGACCTTATCATAATGGACATACAGCTTCCCAGAATGAGTGGGCTTGAGGTAACCAGAAAGCTCAGGGAGACCCCGGCATTCAGCCATACCCTCATTATTGCTATTACTGCCTACGCTATGAGGGGGGACAAAGAGAAGGTTATTGAGTCAGGGTGCGATGCGTATCTGTCAAAGCCCATCAATACCCGTGAACTACCTGAAATGATTGCCG
>JAUWYK010000026.1 GCA_030615865.1 Dehalococcoidia bacterium | reverse complement strand
GACCAAATGAATATTAAAGGGGAATATAGGTATCACATTGCCTACAGTGAGGCGTTATTTTACTGGCTATTTGTAGTACGCATCAGGTATATCTTGTCAATGGGCACGCATAAATAAGACTGAACAGTTCGTCACATTGTGCAATGAGGTAACAAAACAAGCAATCGTTCAATTGCGTTTGAGGCTTCGGCTAATGTCATCCGAAGGTTGCTTCTTTAAACTCGGGCTCTAATAATCAATCTAGCCACAACAAAGCGCCCTCTCTGTCGCGGTAATATCCAGAGCATTGACCACGCCATCTTGATTGGCATCAGCCCCGGGTGTTTGGGCATCCAGTAAGGCTATAATCCTCTCCACCTTGGTAATATCAAGGGCATTGATAACACCATCGCCATTGGCATCCCCCGGTAGCACCCAGGTGACATCTACTGAATCCCAACTCCATACTGTCGCTATCCAATCAGCCTGGATATTCCACAGCATGCCGTTGGATAGACTTATAGCACTGCTGGCGCCTTCAGAGCCGATAACATGGAAGTGCAATACCGCCAGATAGCCGGAGTCACTTACCCCGGTTGCCCCCGGAATACTCTGAACAACCCTCCATGTCCCCGAACTAATCTCCCAATAGAGGTCAACCGGTATTGTCGTTGATCCTATGAGTCCCGAGGTAACATCATCCAGCCGTAGCACTGAGGCATCAAAGGTAACATCATACTGGCAGGCATCGAAGTCGGTCACCTCGCTGATAGTGACGTAAGCCGTAAAGTCGCTATCAGGTGCTACCTCAGTCGGGGCATCGATGCCAACTGCAACCGCAGGGCTAATCGCAACAGCAGTGGTAAAACTCCACGAATAAGCTGAAGCCAGTGGATTACCCGCGGTATCGGTAATAGCCGTGCTTAAAGTCGCCGTATAGATAGTACTACCAGCCAGGTCGGCATCCGGGGTGAAGGTAGCGGTATAGGTGATACTATTATAGGAAACGCTACCTGATACCGGTATGCTGTCAGTTACCAGGGTAAAGCTGCCGGCAGTAATGGTCGCCGCATCCATAGTGTCGCTGAAGGTAGCACTTATCGGAGTGTCTTCGTCTACACCAAAGGCATCAGCTTCAGGTAACACGCTGGCTACAGCAGGCGGTGTGGTATCCAGGCTCGCCACATCTACCGAATCCCCAGCCCATGTTGCTGCTGGTATCTCCTCAGCGAGGGTATCATACAGCGTACCGTTGGATAGACTTATAGCACCGCTGTCGCCTTCAGAGCCAATGACATGAAAGTGCAATACCGCCAGATAGCCGGATCCACTCACCCCGATTGCCCCCGGAATACTCTGAACAACCCGCCATGTCCCCGAACTAATCTCCCAATAGAGGTCAACCGGTATTGTTATTGACCCTATCAGCCCTGAGGTTATATTATCCAGCCGTAACACCGAGGCATCAAGGGAGACATCATAGTAGCAGCCATCAAAGTCCACGACCTCGCTGATACTGAGGCCAGCCGTGAAATCACTATCTGGGGCTGGTTCATCGGGGGCACAAATTCTGACTTCCGCTGGAACCACTGGCACATCTGGAATCACTGGTTCCGCTGCCACTGCTCCACCACCCAGAAGCAGTGCCACAATGATTATTATGCCTAGGATTTTCATTACCCTTTTCTTTGCTATCCTCCTTAAATGTCGCCGCTTCTGGACAGCTGGCCATCATTATGGCACATAACAGGTCAGTTGTCAACAATCCTTGTCTACTACTTTACCTACAAGTGTCCGATACTTTTGTAGGTAACTCCCTTAAACATTATGGACAATCGTTCAGTGCTGAGGTGAAAGTCATAATCAAAAAAGGCAGGATGCCACTTGCCCGATTGCAGCTGAGGCCATTTACATGGGAGGGGGGTAAACTATTTAAGCTAGTTAGGAAGAAAGGACAAGAGCCCGTAGTACCCCAGTTTTCCTTGGCAGAGTCTGCCTACTATCACACCTTGTAGCCCCTTATCAAGCATCTCGACAGCTCGAGTCTTTTATCTTTAATTATGCAAATTTTAGACCCTAAAGCTCCTTTTTAGCTCCGGCATATTTTTGTCTTAGTTTTGGTTTCTCTATCTTACCGGTGGGATTCCGTGGTACCTTGTCAAACATGATGCGCCTTGGTCTCTTATACTTGGGCAAATTCTGTTCGCAGAACTCTTTTACCTCTTCTTCAGTCAGTGTCTCCCCGGGCTTGGGGTCGATTACGGCTAGAGCTATCTCACCTAGCCTCTCATCTGGAATACCAATTACCCCAGCATCATAAATCTTGGAATGTCGCCGCAGAACCTCCTCTATCTCTACAGGAAAGATGTTCTCACCCCCAGTGATGACCACATCCTTCTTTCTATCAACGATGTAGATAAACCCGTCGTCATCCTCTCTAGCCATATCGCTGGTATAAAGCCAGCCATCCTTGATAGTCTCCGCTGTTTTTTCCGGGTTCTTGTAGTATTCTTTCATCACCCCATTGCCCCTGACCAGCAGCTCGCCGACCTCCCCAGGGGCAACATTCTCACCCTTGTCATTGACGATGCGGGTCTCCCAGTTAAAGCCAGGCTTGCCGGTAGCTTGCAACTTATGCTGATTCTCTATGCCAAGGTTGACGCATCCTGGTCCGGTGGTTTCGCTTAGCCCGTAGCTGGTATCGTACTGCATATCGGGGAAATATTGTTTCCAATGTCTAATCAGGCTCACCGGTATAGGTTGTGCCCCCATATGCATAAGCCGCCAGCAGCTTAGGTCATAGTCCTCTTTCCTTAGCTCTCCCCTATCCAGGGCAACAAGAATGTCTTGAGCCCAGGGCACCAGTAGCCATACTACCGTCCCTCTCTCTTTATGAATCGCTTCAAAAATATATTGAGGGCTAATTTCAGTTAGCAGTGTAGCCCGACCACCTACAATTAGGCTGCCAAACCAATGCATTTTGGCTCCGGTGTGGTATAGGGGGGGTATAAGGATAAAATTATCATCGTGTGTTTGATAGTGGTGACGGTTCTCGGTGATAGCCGCACATTCCATATTCTTATGAGTAAGTAGTATAGGCTTTGGTGCTCCAGTGGTGCCTGAGGTGAAATAGAGCCCACAGGCATCTTCATCGCTTAACTCTATATCTACCGGATGGGGTGAGGCTTTGTTGATTACGTCTTCAAAGTCCTCCATGGCCTCAGGCAGGTTCTGACCGACAAATATGTAGTCCTTTATCGTCGGTAGCTGGGAGCGAATGGCTTCTACCCTTTCGGTGAATTCCTCGCCTAAAATCATTACCTTGCCTTCTGCTATATCAGCGCAGTACTTAATATCTCTACTGGTGAACCTGAAGTTGAGGGGAACTGCCCATGCTCCGGTTCTTACGATGCCAAAATAGGTTTCCAGCCAGTTTATGGAGTTCATCATTAGGTGTATAACCTTGTCGCCCTTGCTGACTCCCCTATCAATGAGGGCATTGGCAATTCTATTGACCCTTTCATCAAATTCCTTCCAGGTGATTTCTTTTCTTATCTTCTCGCTCGGTTTTAGCTCAATAAGTGCGCAGTCATTGGGGTACATTCTAGCATTTCTGGCTAGCATCTCCGCTATGGTCATTTAACACTTCACCTCCTCGATCAACCGCTCGCGAAAAGTCTGTTCCAAGTCAAGGTAAGACCCTTAATACCTCAGTTTCCCCTGGCAGAGGCCGTCAGTTCGTATTTTCAAATGCCTATTTCCTGCGCAGCCTTTCCCAATCCCAAGTCCTCAAGTTTCTTTTTAGTAGGAACTCCATCCTTATTCCACCCGCGTAACTCATAATAAATACGTAGCGCTTCCTCAAATTTCTCCCTGCTTATCTTATGCCCCTCACTAGGTCCTTTAGGTATAGGTTCTTCAAAGACCCTACCCGGTAGAATGTCATCTTTCCTAGATATATTCCCTTCCCTGACATTAAATGCTCTTATTAGCTGTTCTATTCTTTCCCCAACAAGTAGGAATTCGTCCATGCTGATGTCCGTGCCGAATGCACTATTTAAGAGTTTTAGGTGGATTTCTGGCGGGAGAAAGTTGAAAATACAGCTGATAAGAGTCTCACGTGCAGTGGCAAGGTCTTCGGTATCCTTTACCAACTTTGGCTTCCCCTCAAGAGAAAACCTGTCAGCAATTCCCGGGGCACCGGAGAATTCGATAAAGTCGACGTCAGAACTTAAGTGACAGGCGCCTCTATCGCTAACAGCGAAACTGAATCCGTGTCCTTGGGCACCTCGTACATCCCAAGCAGCTGGAAAAGCTAATCCCTTTACATGCATAGCAAATTTTTTTGAATCACGGCCAATCTTATCAGCCATCGCCTTTGTGCCTTGGGCAAGTAACTTGCCAAAACCTTTTCTGTAGGCTATGTCCGTTACCATCTCGATCACAGCTTGCTCATTCCCAAAATTTGGCTCCAAACCCTGTGTATCACGTTTAGATATTAGCCCTTTTTCATAGCATTCCATGACAAAAGACATTGCATTTCCGGTTTGAATCGTATCCATTCCCATTCTGTCGCAGAGTAAGCCCAGATATGCTATTGTCTCATAATCTGTTATTCCGATATTCGGACCTAGTAGCATGAGGGTTTCAAACTCAGTTTCTGCTGTAAATTCGCCCCGTTTCCCACCTGTTATTCTAACGAGCTTCTCGCAGGCTATCGGGCATCTAAAACAAGATAGGTGTTTAGGCTTATACCTCGCCTCTATCGCCGGTCCAGAAAGCCGCTCCGCTACTTCCTCTTCCATAACTCCGCCAGAATAGTTTTTGACTGTGCCAATGCCCATTGCTTGAGCCATAGGCACCATAGTTAATGTCCCATATTTAGCTAGGCCCTCTTGTATGACCTTATTATTCCTTATGTTCTCGTTGGCTTCCCTAACGGCCTCATTGAATTTACCTTCATCTGCTACCTTAACTTTACCACTCCCCTTTACCACTATTGCTTTCAGGTTCTTGGAGCCCATTACCGCCCCTATTCCCCCTCTGCCAGCCTGCCTGTAAATCTGATGACATACGCAAGCATGATTTATTAGATTTTCTCCAGCCGGTCCTATAGACGCAATCCTTGCTTTCTCACCAAACCTATCTTTCAGAGCTTCTTCGGTTTCCACTACATCCTTGCCCCACAAGTCACTTGCGTCTTCGATTTTGACCTCTTCATCATTAATGTACACGCATACCGGCTTTTCCGCCTTTCCTCCTATGGTCACAAGCTCGTAGCCAGCAAATCTAATTTCAGGGCCCAAATTCCCCCCAACATAACTATCGATAAATATTCCTGTCAAAGGAGATTTAGTGGCAAATGCTGTCTTTGGAAATGCGGGAGCACTTGTTCCAGCAAGAGGGCCCGTCACCATGACCAAAATATTATCTGGACTTAAGGGATTTGTCCCCGGCTTTAACTCATCGTAAAGTACTTTGGCTGCAAACCCCTTTCCACCGATAAACTTCCTAATAACGTCTTCCTCAATTTCCCCTTTTGTTATTTCTCCAGTAGACAGGTCTAAACTTAGCCTTCCCCCGTAGCTCTCAGTCATGTTCACCTCGCTTTTTATATTAGACTTAACACGCGCCGCTGAAATGGCAAATCTCAAGCTCAACGACATAAACCTCGATAGTAAACTTGTAGGTCATCCCCTTACTCTGCTCTAGTGGTATTGGTCCTCGCCTTGGCGTGTGGTTTATCCTCCCAGGTATGCTCTCTTGACAGTCTCGCTACCTTTGAATTCGTCGATGTCACCCTCTAGAATGACTTTGCCAACTTGTAGTGCATAAGCCCTCTTGGCTACCAGGAGGGCTAAGGGAACATTTTGTTCTACCAAAAGAACGCCAACTCCCCTTTCATTGATATTCCTAATCACAGGGACCAGTTCATTAACCAGTTTAGGAGCCAATCCTAGCGAAGGCTCGTCCATCAAAAGCAGCTTTGGTTTGGCCATTAAGCTGCGAGCAATGGCTAACATCTGTTGTTCGCCACCGCTCAAAGTCCCGGCCTTTTGATTGCGCCTCTCCCATAATATAGGGAAGTACTCAAAGACCTCATCCATGTCCTTCTTTATGCCAGCCTTGTCCTTCCGTAAACTGGCACCAAGTTTAAGGTTGCTTAAAACGGTAAGATAAGGGAAAAGCCTTCGGCCTTCAGGAATATGGACTAGGCCAAGATTCACGATATGAAAAGGTGCCATCCCATCTATCCTTCTGTCCAGAAACCATATTTCCCCCGAGGTTAATGGTGTTAACCCGGACAAGGCTTTCAAAATGGTGCTTTTGCCAGCTCCGTTAGCCCCAATAATAGTAACTACAGCGCCCTCAGCAACGTCCAGGGAGACACTGTCTACGGCTATGGCTTTACCATAATGTACTGTTAGGTCTTTCACACTAAGCAGCATGCTCACTCCCAAAGTAGGCTTGGATTACATCTTCATTCTGCCTCATTTCTTCAGGCAAACCTTCGGCAATTTTATTTCCAAAGTTTAACACTATCACCCTGTCACATAAACTCATGATCCCCATATTATGCTCAACCAAGAGAATAGTCATCCCTTGTGACCGCATTTTCTCAAAGGCTCTGAGTGAAAAATCAATTTCATCATGGGTCATCCCAGCTATTGGCTCATCAAGTAATAGTAGTTTCGGCTTAACCGCCAAGGCTCTAGCCACGCCAAGTACCTTTTGGTAGCCATGGGGGAGATTGCTGGCAAGCTCTTCCTTTACTTTATCTAGTCCCACGAGCTGCAAGATTTCCATAGCCTGGTTTAAGATATATTCCTCTTTCTTGCGGTACCCAGGGGTATTGAACATAGCCTCCCAGAAGCCAGACCTTGGGTATAAATAGAACGATGCCACTATATTTTCCAGCACAGTGAAATCAGCAAAAAGGGAGGCTAATTGAAAAGTGCGACCTATTCCCATCTTAGCAGTTACATGTGGTTTCTTACCAGTTATATCTTTCCCGTCAAATATTATCTCTCCCCTTGTCGGGCGCAGAACGCCAGTTATCAAATTGAAGACGGTCGTTTTCCCAGCACCGTTGGGACCGATTAAGCCGACTATTTCCCCCTGGTTGACATGTATATCCAAGTCGGCAACAGCAGCTAATCCTCCAAAATACTTGGTTAGCCTCTTGGTTTCAAGCAGCACTCCCGGGTACCTCTCTCCGACGAAGTTGTCTAAATTTTGATTTAGTTTGTTCAAGCAAACCAGCAATGCCCTGAGGCATCAAAAAGACTACAATTACCATTATAGCTCCCAAAACAAACGGAGTGAATTCTTTTAGCCAACGAAAAAGCTCGGGAACCATCACCAGAATGGCTGTTCCGATAATAGGTCCGGCAAAGCTTCCTCTGCCACCTACTAGCATATACATAACCAGGAATATGCTTGGAAAAAAACTAAAAGTGCTGGGTGTCAATACCAGATTGTAATGAGCATAGCTAGCGCCAGCTATACCGGCAAAAAAACAGCCCACAGCAAAGGCAAGGACCCTAGACCCAGCCTCATTTACGCCGACGCTGGAGGCCACCATGTAAGACTGGGCAATAGCCTTCCATGTCATACCGGTACGAGAGTGCTCAATCCGGTAAAGGACCAAGAGGCAGATTATGGTTAGCAGCAGAGTGAAATAATAGTATGGCACTTTCTGGCCGAGAAAAACTATATTTATTACGCCGGGAATATTGATGGGGCTTAATGGAGGGATACCGGCGAGGCCAGCAGCACCAGTCCATTTTTGGGCCACTCTTATTAAAGACACTATCACCATTCCCCCAAAAAGGCTCACCATGGAAAAGTAGATTGCCCTTACCCTAGTAAATGGGTAACCCATCAAAATGGCAATAATCATTGCTGCCAAACCACCTAACGGTATGGTGAGCCAAGGGGTCAAGCCCAGCTCTTTTGATACTACACCGGAAAAGTAAGCGCCAATGCCCATGAAAGCAGCATGGCCAATGGATACTTGACCGGAAAGGGCTACCGTGCGTAGGCTGCTAACGACGATGATATATAGCATCGTTACGATGAAGATGTGAATGTAGTAAGGCTGTTTGATGAATACCGGGAGCAGGAATAAAAGGATTACCAAACTTGCCAGACCGACAGGCTTAGTCAGTTTACTCTTTACATTCACTAAAAACGTCCTTGAAACATTTTTATGCCTCGTGTCCAAACAGTCCTTGGGGTCTGAACAGTAGGATAAGAATAACTATGCCGAAGCCTACTGCGTCAGTGGCGCTGCCGCTTATCAATATGGGCAAAGTGGCGTCTATGGTACCCAGAATCAGCCCGGCAGGCAAGACACCCCCAATACTTCCTATCCCAGCCAGGATGACTATTACAATTGCTTTTACCAGCATGTAATCCCCCATAAAGGGGTTTATGTTTACTATAGCGCCGATTAAGCTACCTGCCACCGCAGCTAAGGCGCAGGCTATCATAGTGGCGATAGCAGAAATGCGGTGGATGTTAATCCCTTGCAGGACAGCTCCGGTAGAGTCCTGAGAAATGGCAAGCATTTGCTGACCTATCTTAGTCTTTTGTATGAAAAGGATGAGCGTCACAACTAGTGCGGCACCGATGATGAAGGTTACCAGCCTCTCTACACTAAGTGAAACACCCCCACCCCTGATAATACCTGAAGCAAAGGCTGGTAAAGACCTCACATAACTGCCAACCGCCGCATTGACCGCAGACTGCAAAATTACAATTATAGCCAGCGCCATGACTATAGTGCGGTTGACATCCCCGAAGAAGGGGCGAAAACAGAATCTCTCAAGAAACAGCCCAAACAGGCCCATTATCAATGCGGCCAGCACCAGGGACAGCCACTGATTCAGCCCATAGATTACCGCCAGTTGATAGCAGATGTAACCACCGCCCATGTAGATGACAGCGTGGGCAAAATTCAGAATGCGCATGACGCTAAGAAGGAGAGCAAAACCAAGAGCCATCAAGATATACATTGATGACAGCATCAATGCGTTGACGCCAACTTGTGCTAGTAACCCCAGGTCCAAATTATTCTTATCTTCCTAGTTTTTCACTTTATTGGCTATCTTGCAGGAGAGAATTCCCCTCCCGCAAGATAGCCGTAGCAAAACAAAACTAACCTATGGCAGTGGCACTTCCTGCCACATAACCCAGACCACCTCTCCATCCTTGAGGGCAGTCAATGGCATCGGGTAGCTTACAGTGTGGTTGATGCCATAGGTATTCAGTCCGCCTATCCTCCCCGGCCCATATGCGGTATCGATTGAGGTCATTTTCTCCCAGCTATCCTTCACCACAGTAGGGTCAAGGCTCTGGGCTTCCTCAATAGCTTGAGCAAGACAATAGCAGGCATTCCAACCCCAGACATGTGTTGGTGACGCTCTGCCATATTTGGCTTCGCCCCGGCTGGCGATTTCCTTTATCATAGACGTCATCTCAGGGTCATCCATCATTACATTATGAGTATAAAACTCTGTAGATGCCTCTACACCAGCAACCTCGCGGATATCATAGGGGTCTTCATGGCAGGCGAACACCGGGCCGGTGAAGCCCATCTCCCTGGCTGCCTTAAGGATAGAGCCCATGTGTATCGGCCAGCCGTTGATGAGGAATAGCGAGTCTGGATTAGTGGCCAGGGCCTTGACTACAAATGTGGTGAAGTCGGTTGCGTCCAGAGGCCATAACACAAACTCTAATGACTCAAGCCCCTCTGCTGCAGCCTTTTGCTTGAATAGTGGCTCAAGATAGGGGGGAGCACCATCATCCGGGGTGATAACGGTGATAGTCTTTGCCGCCGGATAGGTCTCTTTCAGGTACTGCATATTGGGGGTCATATAGTCTACGGTGGTGTCATTACAGACGAAAGTGTATGGGGTGTTCGGACCGTATTCCTCGGGCATGAAGCAATTGTAATATACGACACGGAGTACCCCGGCCGGTTCGGTGACTGTCCCCTGGGCAACAACCATGAAAGGCATAACCGGTCCAACCATGAACTTTACACCATGGTCATAGACGAGCTTGGTCGCTGCGTCCACGGCACCGTCAGCACTGCTCTGCCCGTCCTCAACAACAAATTCAATCAAGTATGGCTGCCCATCAACGGTAATCCCGCCTTGCTCATTAATCCAATCCTCAAACAGCTGCACTCCATCCCAGATTAGTGCCTCAGACGCCGAGGCAAAGCCGGTCAGAGACATCAAAGCACCAATCTTTAAGGTCTGTGGTGCTGGTTTGGCACAAGCTGCCATGAAAGGCAGTGCTGCTAATACTAAGACCAAGCAGATACTACCCAATAGTATTAATAACCTTTTCCTTTTCAATTTAGCCCTCCTTTAGATTTTTAGTCTGCTGAATCTTAATAATACCTTCCTATTTATCACCTCCCTTCATTGGTCAGTTTCACAAGTTACAACATAACAAAAAGGGCACCAGCCACCGCCATATTAGTTAGTGATTTCATGCCCTTCTTTCATTCTTACCCCCACCTCCTCCAACCCCATTTTACGTTGCCTCTAAGTATCTTTCATATGTTGCAGGGTAAAGTCTAATCCTGCAATGGAATCTTGTCAATACCACAGAAAGGGACGAGGCTTGTGCGTGCGGCATTTAGTTACAAGCTTGGGGAGGAACAAGAAGCTGAGCTTCTCCCTTATCTTATCAGACGGGCATGAAGGTTATGACTGCATCAGCATTCATATGGCTCAAACCAAGAAGTGCACCGGCCATCGCTGTACTACCAAGCGGTTTCAGTGCCCTTATCTCATAGTCTCACCCACTTAAACCAATATGTTCTCTTAAGGTCATTTTAGATGTTGCGATTTTGATTCTCGTTGATGGGCTTGTCAATGCCGCAAAATGGAGATTGCCCCGCGGACCAACAGTGGTAACAAAACGCTACTTTAGTATATAGAAAGAGAAATAGTGATGGCTCCGGCTACAATGAAGAGGTGCAGCAAACAAGCTCAAGCAAGTCCTGGTGGGGTATCTGGTGATAGGAATTGATCCACAGTTTGAGGATCTGGGGATGGCTTTGCTATCTGAGGCTCCAGCAGGCTAAGCACGTTGGTTCTCGCAAAAGCTTCAGTAAAAGCTTCCGTGATTATTCTTTCCATCTCTTCTTTGGTCAAACTAATGCGACCAAATTCAGTAACTTGTCTAGGGTCATTACTGTTTATATTGGTATTTGGTCGGCTAAGTTCTCTTAAAAACCAAATAAACAGCCCCAATTTCACCCATTCAATAGCCTTACTAGCCACTTCACTCAACCTCCTCACCAAACTTCATTAGCACCATCTTAACCTCCTTTTGATGTATAAAAACCGTCCAATTCAAACATAAAGTTGAACGGTTAACCGTTTAACTGCGTTCAATTCCACGGTGGAGTTGAACACTCCTCTGCCCCAAGGCTTATCAAGACTTGGCAAAATCATTAAAACCAACTATACTGAAAATAAGCTTATAGGTTCTACCTATCGTACGGTACCGCCCAGCTTGGTGGACTCGAACCGTGTCTAATAGACTAATGCAAAAGTCTTCTCGAAAGTTTTACCTTTTATACGGTACGGTCTACCAGGTTTCGCTAACAAGACCAGAGTGTAATAATGGTGGGGGGTCTAAGTTTAAATGGGCGTAAAAGTACACCTTTATTCAGGATTAAAAGAATTTACCAACGGCCAGAATGTCGCCGAAGTTCATGGAAGTACCGTAGGTGAGTGCTTGGCTGACCTGGTTGAGCGATTTCCCAGGATGAAGCAGGAGCTCTTTGATGAAAACGGTAAATTGTCCGGTAAAGTTCTTGTCTCCATCAATCTGAAGAGTGCCTATCCGGAAGAGCTGGCTAAGCCAGTTGACAATGAGGATAAGCTTTATATAGTACGTGTCATTGCTGGTGGGTAAGAAATGAGGGTGAGAATAGAGATTCGGCTGGGCTTTTTCTGAATAAACTATCATTGGAGGTAATTTCATGTACAATGGCGGTTATATGGGAAAGATACTGAGGATAGACTTAAGTAACCAGTCTGCGAAAGAAGAAGTAGTCTCTGAAGAACTAGCTAAAAATTATTTGGGTGGTGTCGGTTTTGCTTTTAAATACTTGTACGATGAGGTAAAACCAGGAACTCCTGCCCTAGATAAAGAAAATAAGCTAATCTTTGCCGTAGGTCCGCTGACAGCTAGCGGGGTTTCTTGTACCAGCAGAATGGCGGTCGTTTCCAAGTCACCACTTACAGATACCATAGCTTGCGCTTTGAGCGGGGGGCATTTCCCGGCTGAGATGAAAAGGGCAGGTTATGACATGATAATTGTGGAAGGTAAAGCCCCAAAGCCCACCTATGTAGCCATTAAGGGGGGGAAGGTCAGCTTCAGGAGTGCGGAAAAACTGAGTGGCATGGAAACCACTGACACCCAACTCTTTATCAAAGATGAACTCCGGGAGCAAAATTTCCGGGTTGCCTGCATAGGTCCTGCTGGCGAGAAGCTCGTCCCCATAGCTGGCATCATCAATGAACGACGCGCTGCTGGCAGAAAGGGATTAGGCGCGGTGATGGGCTCAAAAAACTTAAAAGCTATTGCCGTGCTCGGAGTCCGGAGACCGTCAGTGGCTGACCCGGCTAAGTTCAGAGAAGCACGCCGGATAATGAACCGGGCTATGAAAGAAAGCCCTGTGCTCTATCCGGGGCACTCCAATACCGGTACTCCTTCGGTGGTTGATACAACAACTACCATGGGCATTTTAGCTATAAAGAACTGGTCGGCGACGGGAGAAGTCAATATGGTGCCAGGAATCGGTCTTGATGCTCAGCAAGCTATGAAAATTACCAGGGTTGCCTGTGCTGATTGCCCGGTGGCCTGCTCCCAGGTCAAAATGGTCACCAGTGGCCGGTACGCCGGTTTCCTGACTGAAGGACCTGAATTTGAGACGACCTATTCGCTGGGTAGTGCCGTGGGGGTGGATTATCTGCCGGCTATCATTGCCGGAGACCGGCTTTGTGACGAATATGGCATAGATACGATTTCGGCCGGTGTTACCATAGGCTTTGCCATGGAACTCTATGAAAGGGGAATACTGACCAAGAAGGATACCGGCGGGCTTGAGCTTAAGTTCGGCAATCATGAGGCAATGATTGAGATGCTACGGCAGATGGCTTATAAAGAAGGTTTAGGAGCCATTCTGGGCCAAGGCACCAGGAAAGCGGCACAGAAAATAGGTAAAGACTCACAAAAGTATGCCATGCATATCAAAGGCCTGGAATTACCCGCTTACGATGTAAGGGGAGCCAAGGCACACGGCCTGAATTATGCCACTGCTTATAACGGGGCTGACCATAACCGCGGCTACGCCTTTCAAGAAATTTTTGGCGATCCGATTCCCGAGAAGGTTGATAGATTTGCCATAAAAGGGAAAGGAAAGCTGACCAAATGGAACCAAGATGTCCGTTGCGCCACGACTGATTGCCCCATACTGTGCGCCTTTATCCTTGATATGGGTATAACCGCAATCGCCTGTCAGAACATCGCCGATTTGGTAACCGCGGCTACCGGGATTCCGTTCACCGCCGAACAAATCCAGCAGATTGGGGAGCGGGTAAATAATGTTGCCCGGCTATTTAATGGGAGAGAGGGATTTAGCCGCAAAGATGACACATTCCCCGAACGTCTAATGACTGAGCCTATTAAAGCAGGGGCTTCTGTCGGTCAGCTTATCAGCCAGGCAGACCTTGATGCCATGCTCGATGAGTACTATGAGGCGCGTGGCTGGGATAAGAGTGGAACACCAACTACCGCCAAGCTTAATGAACTGGGGCTGCAATGAAGAGGAGGAATAGAAAATGGAGAAATACTGGAACCCGATTCTGGAAACACTACCTCGTGAGAAGCTTGAGATACTACAGCTAAAGAAGTTTCAGAACATCTTCAAGTGGGCTTATGAAAATTCGCCATTCTATCATAGCCTGTATCACAACGCTGGGCTCGAACCCGGCGATATCAAAACACTTGATGATATACGGAAAGTCCCCAAGACGGAAAAGTCAATGCTGAGAACGGCACAGGGCAAGGAGCCATACCCCTACGGCGACATACTAAGCGTGCCCCTGCAGCAGGTGACTGAATATCGCCAGACCAGCGGCACGACCGGTCAGCCAGTCTATCACCCTGAGACCTGGCAGGATTGGGAGTGGTCAGCCGAGTCATGGGCTTACATCCTATATGCTCACGGCTATCGCGATTATGATAGGGTATTTATTCCCTTTGGTTACAGTCTCTACATAGCCTTCTGGGCAGGTCATTATGCTGCTGAGAAAGTAGGTTGTGAGGTTGTTCCCGGCGGTGTGCTCGATACCGAAGCCAGGATACTGAAAATGAAGGAACTGAGAACCACCGCCCTCATGGCAACACCAACGTATATTTTAGGTATGGCTGACACAGCTAGAAATAAGCTGGGTATAGACCCGTCCAAGGACTTATATGTTACCAAGATCACTGCTGCTGGTGAGCCTGGCGGTAGTATTCCGGCAACCAGAAAACGTATGGAAGAGGCGTGGGGAGCCAAGGTATATGACCACGTCGGTGCCTCCGAGATAGGTCACTGGGGCTATGAATGTGAAGCTCAGTGCGGACTGCATGTTAATGAGGCTTTCCATTTCGTTGAGATAGAGGATATCGATACTGGCGCTGCCATCACCGAGCCGGGCAAGAGTGGTAGTATGGTCATTACTACCTTTGACCGTTTCGCCCACCCCTGCGTTAGATTTGACTCAAAAGATGTTATTGAGTGGAACCCTATGGAGAAATGTGAGTGCGGACGAACCTTCAGGTTATTGAAAGGCGGCGTTATTGGTCGCACTGATGATATCACTAAAGTGAAAGGGGTACTTCTAGCACCGACGGCTATCGAGGAGGTGGTGAGGGGTATTCCCGAGTTGGGTGACGAATATGAGGTGATGGTAACTAAGAAGGGCGATATCGACGATATAACATTGAAGGTGGAGATAATCCCTGATTTTAAGCGTAATGTTGACGCCATTGAGAAAAAGTTGGCTCAGCAGCTAAGACTGAAGACCAATTTGCGATACAACCTGGAGTTTCATGATTACGGCACCTTACCTAGGTATGATGTTAAGGCGAAAAGGTTTAAAGACCTGAGACCTAAGGAGTAGCAAAGTGGTAGAAGAATTCAAAATAGGGGATATGGCGGAAAAGATCCAGATATTGAAACAGACGGCGACCGAGCTAAAGCGTATTTCTGGGGGAATTCAAGCCGTAGACCGGAATGTTGACCGTATCCTGGCTAGTATTAAGATGCTGGAAATCAACATTAGTGACTTAGTAGGTATCCTTTGAAAGAGTTCAGCAGATCTGCGTGCGGGCTCTCCCAGGGGAGACTGAGGTACTAGGGGTTTTTAACCTTTCTCCCTGCTAGTTTAAATGTTTTACCTCCCGTGTGGGTAACACTCAGGTACTATCAATTGAAGTACCGGCACTGGTCAAACGATTATTGAACTCACCAACCCTGATGCCCAATCAAACTATTGAAACCAAGAGCTTAGTTTCTCTACTTCTAACTTCTCTTCGATGCCATTCCCTTTTTGATGCTATCTAGCATCTCCTCACCCTTGAATTCTGGCTTCCTCTTCTCGATGAAAGCCAGAAATCCCTCTTGAGCATCTTTAGTCATCAAAACCCAACTGGAAACTTCGGACTCCAGCTTGCGGGCACTTGCCCAATCCATATTAATTCCAGTATTTAGCATTAGCTTGGCAGCCTTTAAGGCAGCGGTGGGTTTTGACGTAAGTTCTTTTGCCAGAGCTTTTGCCTCCTCCATAAGGCTGGCTAGCGGCACCACTTTGTTTACTAGGCCCATCTCCAGAGCTTCCCCGGCATTATAGATCTTCCCTAGCATGATGATTTCTTTTGCTTTAGCCACCCCCACAATATAAGGCAGCTCAACCGTGCCCCCAGTGCCAGGAATGATTCCAAGATTTACCTCAGGCTGTCCAAAGGTAGCATTCTCTGAGGCAATACGGAAATCACAGGCACAGAGGATCTCCAACCCACCCCCCAAAGCCATACCATTGGCTGCCCCAATTACAGGCACTTCAAGTTCCTTGATCTTCATTAGGGCAGAACCAGCATTGGAGATGTATTCCCTGACATTAAAGACCGAATCCTTTAGCTCATAGAATGCCCGCACGTCAGCCCCCCCACAGAATGCCCGCTCACCACTGCCGGTGATGATAACCGCCCTAACTTCTTCATCAGCGGTAATGAACGCAGCCGCTTTCTGCAGTTCAACATAGGTTTGATATCTCATCGCATTCACCGGCGGGCGATTCAAGGTTATGATGGCAACCCCCTCTGCTTTGTCAAAGGTTATGTCTTGAAATTCCATGTCCCCTCCTGTTTAATCTACTTTTTCTCGTACTTGTAGAAGCCTTCACCTGTCTTTCGACCAAGTTTGCCTGCCTTCACCAGGGACTTAATCGTATAGGGAACGTGAAACATGAATTCTTTCCCCAGTTCCTTTTCCATTGAGGCGAATACAGCTAAAGAGGTGTCGATGCCCAGCAGGTCCAGCAGTTCGAAGGGACCCATGGGGTAATTCAAGCCTAATTTGACCGCCTTGTCAATGTCTTCAATAGAAGCGACTCCCTCCTCATATGTTCTGACGGATTCGACGAGGTGAGACACAGAAACTCGGTTAACCACAAAACCAGCTGTATCCTTCTTAACCAGGATAGTTTCTTTGCCTAATCCCTTCTCAGCTAATTCTCTTGTTACCGAAACCGTTTCATCGCTGGTCAAATATCCCTTAATCACTTCCACCAGTCTCATAAGTGGCGGCGGGTTGAAGAAATGTATCCCGATAACCTTCTCCGGCCGCTTGGTAGCTGAGGCTATCTCGGTGATAGATAGAGTGGAGGTATTGGTGCCTATGATTACGTTGGGCTTTGCCAGCTCATCAAGCTCTTTAAAAACCTTCTTCTTCAGCTCCATGTCTTCAAATATAGCCTCAATGAGGTAGTCTACCTCGCTCAAATCAGCCATATTAACCGTTCCCTTTATGCGGGATAAAGTGGCTGCCTTGTCGTCTTCGCTTATTTTCTCCTTGCTCACCAGACGACTCAGAATGCCTTCGATGTTCTTCAACCCTCTCTGTACAATCTCGTCTGAGACATCCCTCGCCACTACCTCAAAGCCGTTTTGGGCACAGATTTGGACAATGCCCTGCCCCATAACCCCGATACCTAGAACTCCGATTTTTTTAATTTGCATTCTTCCTCCTTTAGAAAAATTTATTCTTTAATTTATCCGGCCGATATCCAACCTAAGTTAAACTCTATGAGCTTCCTAGAGCTCAATTTCACGGAGGTCAGGGGCAACAATTAGCTTGGGCTCGGTAAGCTCTTGCACCTCTTCTACCGACCAGCCAGGGGCTATTTCCTTGAGAACCAGCCCCCTTGGGGTTACCTCGATGACGGCAATATCGGTGAAGATGGTGCTCACGCATTCTTTGGCAGTGAGCGGATAGGTACATTGTTTGATTATGCGGGGCTCACCATCCTTGGTAGTATGTATCATGGTCACGATGACCCTTTTGGCGCCTATAGCCAGGTCCATGGCTCCGCCCATGCCGGTGGCTGGCCGTCCCGGCCGCCCCCAGTTGGCCAAATCTCCCTTCTCTGAAACTTGGTAAGCACCGAGAACCACGATGTCGATATGTCCGCCCCGTATCATGTCAAACGATATGGCGCTATCGAAGAAACACATTCCCGGCCAGCGGGTAACTGGCTGGTCGCAGGCATTAATCAATTCGTAGTCCTTTTCCTCATCGGGGGCCAGCTCTCCGTAGCCCAAGACCCCGTTCTCGCTCTGGAAGAAGACTGTTCTCCCTTCGGGAATAAAGTTGGCGCATAGCCCGGGCATACCGTAGCCCAGGTTGACCACGGCCCCATCTTGAAATTCCTTGGCTGCTCTGAGGGCAATCGTTTGTTCGTCCAGGCGTATCTTCATTTTGTTACCTCCACAATGCGGTGCACGTATATATGAGGGGTGACTACTGCTTCTGGGTCAAGCTCCCCGAGCTGGACTATCTTATCCACCTCGACAATGGTTGTCTTGGCGGCCATGGCCATTACCGGGTTAAAACACCTGGCCGTTCCTCGATAGACCAGATTACCTAGGGTATCAGCCTTATGAGCTTTAATCAGAGCAAAGTCGGCGGTAAGCGGCAGTTCTAGGATATATTCTTTGCCGTTGATTACCTTCTTCTCTTTGCCCTTCTCCACTACCGTACCCACTCCGGTGGGGGTGTAGAATCCGCCCAGCCCGCCGGCTCCGGCCCGTATCCTTTCCGCCAGGGTACCCTGCGGCACCATCTCAATTTTGACTTTGCCTTCATTGAATGCCTTCTCAATAGGAGCGGTGGGGGGCATACCGCCCAGTGCTGGTACTGAGCCGATAAATTTCTTTACTTGCCCCTTTTCGTAGAGAATACCGGCATCCTGGTAGCCACCGGGCTTGATGCGGTCACTCAGTTCAAAACCCACCCCGCCGGCGTTGGCGATGACGGTTAAATTTTTAGCTCCCTGTCGGGTCAGGGCGGTAAGCAGGCTTATAGGCAGGCCGCCAAAAGAGCCGAACCCACCTATCATGATGGTGGCCCCGTCAAAAATGTCGGCTACTGCCGCATCAGGGCTAGCAAAAATCTTGTTTACTGCCATCTTTGTCTCCTTTCCTTAGGCCTACTC
Source organism: Dehalococcoidia bacterium (assembly GCA_030615865.1). The sequence goes on along the minus strand of JAUWYK010000026.1, from coordinate 3,666 downwards.
TATCCTGTCGGCAGGAAAGTCCGAAATACAAAACTTAGCTTCTTTCTTCACGGGTATGTGGTCTTCATCGGGCCGGCGGCCAGCATTTCGTCAACCTCTCTGTCCGACATGGAGTAACGCAGGAGGAACTCCTCATCGGAGACTTCAGGGCCGATGCCCATTTGCTTCTGAATCTCCTCCACCGTGGGCTGGGCAAACTCCTTGTTCAGAAATTCCTTGGCTCGGGGCAGGCTGGTTATCTTGTCCAGCACGTTGGGGTCTATTGGTGTATTGGGCTCACTAAACCAACCGGCCACATATTGAAGTACGCCATCGGGAACCTGCTTGTAGCGCCCGCCGGACATGATATTCATGGTGGCCTGGGTGCCGACAAACTGGGAAAAAGGGGTGACCATAATGGGATAACCCAGTTCCTGGCGCACTCTCACCACCTCCTCCAGGACCTCTTCTAGGCGATGCTCCATCTTCACTTCTGCCAGCTGGCGTTTCAGGGTGGACAGCATTCCCCCCGGCACCTGATGCTTGTAGTAATAGACGTCGTGCTCTACCGGTACCCCTGGCGGGCGGTGCTCCCTTTCGGCAATCATCTGGAAGTGAGCTGACATGGCTTTCAGCGCCTCTTCGTCTGCCTTCACCGTATAACCAAGATGACAGGCGTTGCGCAGGATGTTCAGCGCTGAGGGTAGTGAGGAGCCGTAGGCTAGAGGCGGGACAGCCACGTGGAAGATCTTGACGCCGAGCTTCATCGCCTCCAGATAGCAGAGGGAGGCAAGTCCGGTGTTGCAATGGGAGTGAATCTCAAAGGGTAGGCCCTTGATATTCTGTTGAATCACTGGCACCAGAGTCCGCACCCGGTCGATAGTAAGCAGCCCTCCCTGGTCTTTGAGGTATACGATGTCAACATCGGGAGAGCTGGCTACTTCTCTTGCCTTCTGGGCGTAGAATTCATCGGTGTGCACCGGGCTAATGGAATATGACAGGGCTATCATGACCTCATCGATGCCGACTTCCTTGGCCATGCGCGCGGTACGAAGGAGAATGTTTATATCGTGGGCGGCGTCCAGTATCCAGACGCGTCTTATGCCGCAGGCCTTTACCGTCTTCAGCACCAGCGCCTGGATGGAGTCTGGCATACGCTTAAAGCCGATGAAGCGCCTGCCGGTGGTGCCGAAGCTCAGGATAGTGTTGGGCATGGCTTTGGCGCAAAGCCTTATCCTTTCCCAGGGGTCCTCCTTGTGCCAGCGTACCGATACCCCCATGTTTATGCTGCTGGCAAAATCGATGGCCCTAAAGTCGACCTTATCCATTACCGGAGCGATGGAGAGTATCATGCCTGTCCGAATGCCAGTGGCATCCCACAGACTCTGGTTGCCATCTCGTGTGGTTACGTCAACAAAGTATATCTCGTTATTACTACCCATGGCTAACCTGCCTCCTTTTCGCCTTTGGCGGTTTACTAGCTTTTCCCGTATAAAGTGGAGATAAGGGTTGATTTAACCCCCTGTTCGGGGAAGGTGAGTGACTCAGTCACCCGGAAACCAAACAGGCGGGAGAGCACCTCGACCAGTTCTTCTAGCCAGTGTTTTTTAGCCTCACTACTTCCTCGAAGGCGGCAACTATGGCCTGGGCGAAAACCGGGTCATCGATATTGGCATCCACCTCTCTTACTTCAATCTCTGCCTTCAACTTCTCTTTAAGCCCATCAACAAAGGCCTGAATGCCTTGGGGGTCATAGAAGTCGCTACCTTCTTTTTCGATGGAGAGCCAGCCTCGCTTGGGGATGAGGAACTTGGTCGGGCCTACCGCCTTGTTGAGCTTCTCAGCGTAGATTGAGGCGATATTCTTTAATTCCTCGACATTTAGCCACACTGTTACCCGTAGCGCATCCATAAAATAGTGTTTGCGTATCTTAAGCTCAGGAGCCAGTTCTTCGGCGGTAAGTCCGGTGCGGGAAATGGTGTCCACCCCGCCTGGGGCTACTACCTGCGGGGTGCCCTTTTCCCCGGCTACCTCTAACCGTCTGGGCCAGGAGATTCGCGAGCCGTCAAATTTCTCATTAGTTATGCTAGAGGGCACCAGATCAATAACGCCGCTGAAGAAGTCTTCCTCGATGAGCTTCTCCATGGCCACCTCTGGCATTCCGCTGGCGTGGAAGGGGATAAGCTCGTATTTTCCTCCTAACGCCTGGCTAATATAGCGGGTACAGTTTTCCACATATCCGTAGGTAGACATGGCTACCATCGGCTTTCCTTCCGCGGGGTGGGGAGGGGGAATCTCACCCTCCACCATGCCGCAGATGGCCCCGGCTGCTCTGCTCAGCTGGGCTTTGAGCAGGCGATTAAGGCCGCTAATGTCAAGCAGGGAATGCATCAAGGTTATCCCCGTAGGGCCGAAGAAGCGGTTGGCAGCGGGCATGGCGGCAGCACTGGAGACGATAAGCTTGGGAATGTGGTAGGGCATTTCTTTCATGATGCTAGAGGCCATCACTGCACTGCTCATGCCACCGATGGAAATCATCCCTTCTACCTCTCCCGTCCGACAGAGAGCATCCAGTTTAGCTACCGCCCCCTTAATCATTACCTCGGTTACTTCCCGCCTTTCTTGGGAACCCCGTAGCTTCTTTATCTCTGTACCAGCAGCCTGGGCCACTTCGTCAGCAGTGATGTCTGCCTCCAGCCTGGCCTCTCCCCCACAGCCGATGTCAATGATGAAAGGCTGGTGCCCTCGCCTCAAGATGAGTTCCTTTAGGTAGCTGACCTCTTCACCTTTGGTATCCAGGGTAGCAATGATGACTATTTTTTTCAAAACTGCTCCGCCTGATGTATCTGCTTATGGGTTGCGTTAATTAATGGGGGGAAATGCTCACCCCCGCAACTTGACTGTTTTCTCCAGAATGCCTCCCAATCGTCTTGATTATAGCATGGTGTCCTTAGTTTGAGAATCCTCTATGTCAAGTGGTGGGTCATTCCTTTACCATCTCCCGTTCCACCTCATATTCTCGCCTTTGGCTAATAAAAATTGTCATGCCATGAACTATTCTGTATTGACAAAGTTGGGTCGGCTACTTATACTCTCACAAGGACATAGTTATCTTCCCATAAGGAGGTGAGATATGTGAGATTTTATGTAACAAGACCTAATACAGTTTGTAGAAGCCTTAGGAAGGAGGAGAAACAAGTGAAAAAGAAGCTATTGTTAATCCCGCTAGCATTGTTGTTAGCCATCAGCTTGGTTGCTATCGGCTGTCCTGCGCCAGAAGAACCAACCCCGCCAACCCCGCCAACACCACCAACGCCACCAGCACCGCCACCAGCCCCAGACAATATCCTTATTGGTAACGCAATCGCTCTGTCAGGTGTGAATGTTGCCGGTGCCGAGATGTCACAGACTCGCGGCTATGACCTGTGGGTTGAAGAGGTCAATGCCAAGGGCGGTATATATGTAAAGGAGTATGACAAACAAATACCGGTAAAGATGATCAGATATGATGATAAGAGCGATGCGGGAACAGCGGTGAAACTGACGGAAAAGTTGATTTTAGAGGACAAGGTTCACATTATATTTCCCCCCTGGGGTACGGCTTACAACTTCGCCATAGCTCCGGTAATCAACAAGTATAAGTACCCGGTGATAGGGGTCACCACTTCTTCCGTAAAGCTTAAGGAA
>JAUWYK010000100.1 GCA_030615865.1 Dehalococcoidia bacterium | reverse complement strand
TTGATTGCCGCTTATGAAGATGAAATCAAAGACTTGTTGAATATTCCGGAAAACAAAAATGTAATCATAGGAATTGCCTTAGGTTACCCCGACTGGGAAAATCCCGTAAGCCGCTACAAGTCCCCAAGGGAAAACCTAGATAAATTGGTGAGATGGATAGGATAAACTAACGCCTCATCTGTGCGCCCTCGTCAACATTGGCACAACTCAACGATGAGCAAGTCCGTGAGCTAAATCGGCTCAAGGAGTGGCTCTATAAAAAGCGGACCCAGGTAAGGCTAGAGTGCGAGCGAGCTGAGAGGCGGCAGAAGAGAGAGCAAGAGGCAGCCCGGAGAAAGGCGGAGCAACCGGCATTGTTTGAGTTCTGACGGTACTGCACTACAGTTGAAGGCGCGGACTAAAATCCGCGCCTTCTTTTTTGCCTAAAATAGCCGCCAAGTAATATAAATCACCACTCCCGGAAAACGCCTAGATTTTAATTCTAGAGCGTCTCGCGTTGTAAAGTAAAGGCTCTCCCGATGGACTCACACCTGGAGAGAGCCTCTTTTTGTCTCAGCTTAGCTATTGACTTTTACCTCACAGATGGGTTAGTCTCAATACAAATACAGCAAGGAGGAAAAGAGATGGAAGCATACTGTTTCAAATGTCGCACCAAAAGAGAGATGAAGGATCCGAAATCAATAACCATGAAGAACGGCAGGCCGGCAACCCAGGGCGTCTGTCCGTCTTGTGGCACTAAAATGTTCAGAATCGGCAAGAGCTAGCTCTCCTCCGATATAACCGACAGAATTCAAAAGGGATGGATATTCCCGGTATCGGGATGTCCAGCCCTTTTATTTTGCGAATCACACATTCCAAGCGATTGTTACCCAGCTTGTACAATGTCAGCTGTGGCGAGTTCCTAATCAAGTTTGTTCCCCAGAAATTTGAAATACTATTGACAATCTTTCCATTTTGTGGTATTGCGTACTAAATTGATAATATTAGTAGACAAAGGAGCTAGGCCAATGAAGCTTTCTACTAGAGGACGATATGGAACCAGAGCGCTCTTGGACTTAGCACTCCATGAGGGGGAGAAACCAGTCCTATTAAAAAACATTGCTGAGAGGGAGCAGATTTCAGTACGCTATCTACAGCATTTGATCACCCCCCTTATAGCTGGGGGCATAGTAAGAACCACTCGTGGGGCAAAGGGGGGAGTTTCGCTGGCTAAACCTCCTAAGGAGATAAAGTTGAGCGAAGCCATCCAGCTTCTTGAAGGTTCGATTGCTCCAGCAGAGTGTATTAATAGTCCGGGAATATGTAGTCGCTCTAAATTATGCGTCACCCGGGATATCTGGGGTGAACTGAAGCAGGCAATGGATGGGATTTTAGAGTCTACGACCCTGCAGGACTTAGTGGAACGCAACCAGAGAAAGGGAGGTGATGATGTAATCAAGTGATAGAAAAGGTCAAGAGATTAGAGGAGAAATTTGTAAGGGGGAAACAAAATGCGAGGGAAAAAACTCTTGGTAGTATGGATGAGTCTACTAGTGTTAGCGTTGGTGGTAATGCCGGTGCTTGCCGGTGGTTGTGCGAAGGAGGAAGGTCCCAAAACCCTTAAGATCGGTACGGTGATGCCGATTTCCGGACCTCTTGGCATAATTGGTCTACTCTGGGGTCAGGGGTTTGATCTGGCTGCTGATTGGCTGAATGAGCAAGGTGGACTGAAGGTTGGGGGTGACACGTATCTGATAGAGTTCATACACGAAGATGGTAAGGGGAGTCCTGAAGCATCAGCCGCTGCCGCTAATAAGCTCGTTTACCAGGACAAGGTCAACTTTGTGATAGGATGTGTTCTGAACCCCTGTTCAGAAGCGGTTTACGATGTCGCCAAACCAGCCGAGGTACTGCACGTGCTACAATACACGATGGACCCCTACAGAGAAGACGTGTGGGGCATAGGCGCTGACAATCCACGTTTGATTCTACTCATGCCGATGATAACCCTCTCCTTTGAATCTTTCTTCGAGTATTTACATGAGACCTATCCAGATGCGAAGAACTTGGTCTGGGGCATGGTCAATTATCCTTTCGACCGGATGCTTGCGGAGGCGGTAGACACGGCTGAAGCGAAGGGGTTTGAGGTGGTTGGTGGGGAGACTCTGGACTGGAGTTGGACGGATTGGTATCCCTTTGCTACTTCCCTTCTGAAGCACCAGCCCGATGGCATTTTCATTATACACGGCGGTGGTCCGGATGTGGTGGCTTATCAGATCAAGGCAATACGGGAACAGGGCTTCACGGGACCCATCATATCGTTCGGTTCAGCTAGTCCTCTATTGGTACCAATCATTGTTGGTGCTGAAAACAGTTACGACCTCATATTCAACCAGGCATATGCTGGCGCCCCCGAGGCAACAGAGATGATGAAAGAGGTTAAGGCGAGGTATGAGGCAAAGTATCCCGAGGAGGACTGGATCGATGACCCCCTGATGGCTTGGGACGAAGCTTGGGTCCTGGCTCAGGGGATAGAAAAAGCCAATAGCCTTGATGCGGAAGCGGTAATGGAGGCTCTGGAGGGCATGACCGCGCCCGGTAGTCTCCAGACGGCTTTCGGTCCCGGCCACATGGGAGGCTTGCAGACGCTGGGTGTAAATAGAATGCTGGTGAGACCCTTCCCAATTACCGTAATGCGAGGCGGGGAGCTAAGGATGGTGGAGTGGATTACGGCTGAGCTACCGTAAAGTCGTTGCGCCTAATGGACTAGGGTGGGCGTTTTCATCTAAAACGAAAAGATAGAGATTGTGAAACGGGCTATGGCTGAACTATGAAGAAATCATAGGCCTAGCCGCAAGTTGGCTATTGTCGGCGAGGGCATGATATCGCTATTGCTGAGGTAGTTCTCTAGGTCCTACGTTTAGCATAGCGAAAGGCGGTGTAGAGCTATACTCATATTCGGCGTACCGGCTGAATCGTTGGTGCAAAGCTTCATCAATGGGCTTGCTTTGGGTTGGATTTATATTCTCATAGCCATGGGGTTGAGCCTAATATTTGGTATTATGAGAATCCTGCAGTTTTGCTCAAAGAGGATATGTACTTGAGACAGGTAGCATTGTACTCGAAGGTATGAGTGAGGAATTACTGTGTGATGAGCGGGTGAAAAAGGCCTACTTAGGGCAATGAGGAGGTAGGAGAAATGATAAAGTCGACCGAGCATTTCAGTTTCACCGTCAGCGATCTAAATGATAGTCTTCACTTCTTTTGTGACCTCCTGGGATTGAAAGCTACCCCGGTCATGGAGGTGAATGATGAGGATGTTCAGAAGATTGTAGGGATACCTGGAGCCCATTTACGCATATCCTTGGTGCAGGTTCCCGACAATAGAAATATAGAATTGATTGAATATGTCAAACCCAGGGGTAAGAAGCTTGACTTAGAGACCTGTAACACTGGAGTAGCCCATCTCGCTTTTGTGGTAGACGATATCCAGAAGATGTATGAGGACTTATCTAAAAAGGGAGTCAAGTTTAATAATCCGCCGGTTTTGGTGCCAGGCAATGATGGTAAAGGCAGATGGGCTGTCTGTTATCTTAAGGGACCCGACGATATCACGCTTGAACTAATTGAGAAGAAATCATAGTCCATACTGTGTGATGTCACAACAGCTTGGATTGTGCAGCCCATAAGCCCTGTAATCAAAATTTAGGCGTTTTTTTCGGGGTGGTCAATGGTTTTGTGTACCTTGAGAGGGGATTGAAAACGCAAAAAGGAACCTATCGAGCCCGGGGCGAGCACCACCAAAGGTGGTAATCAGAACATCTTAGTGGCAAGGCTTAATAGGTCCCATTAGACTAACTCTCTCACAGAATCTTTGTCAACCCGACCCATTGGTAATATACCGCTGGTAATACACTAGAAGGTAAATAGTGCTGGCTGCTCTGCCTCCCATTGGTGAGCTATCAATTTGGCCGCAAGCAGCTTCTTATGTCCGCTGGGGCTAAAGCCAGCCTCCAGACACATTGCCCTGAGCTCCCCCAGACTGTACTTCGAGTCATATTCAATACAGATGCCCAATATGTCAGCCGAGACGCCTTCCGGGAAAAGGTCACCAGCTTCTCTATTCAGGCGTTCCTCGGTTGTCTCCTCTTCTCTCGTGCCCAGTTGTATCACTATCCGGCGTGCTGGCTTCTGAGGTTGTGTTTCAACAAACTGGGCGTGGAGCTTTTTGAATTCAGTGGAGTCCCCTCCCTCAGCCTCTACGCTTTCTATCAGCTCATCTAATTCTTTTTTACTAAGTCGAACTATCCCTGGCATATCAATTCACCCCCTGTGCGTCCGGGCATATTAAGTTGGAAACTAGTGTAGCTATAGCTACACTAGTTTATTTCCATAGTCACCTCTTTTTAGTTGACAGTGCCCACTTTCTGAAACAGGCCTCGCAGGTGCCACTGACCAGCTGGTCGAATTTGTCATGGCATACCATACACTTGAGGCCATCTCCATGCTCAATAGGGGATTGTTCACGCAATGCTTCAACATACTCCTCGTCTGATATTTCGTTAGCGGCAATAGTTTGTAGACCAACAGACTTTTT
>JAUWYK010000048.1 GCA_030615865.1 Dehalococcoidia bacterium | reverse complement strand
CTACTCCACCGGGATACTCTTCCCCAGGGAGAATCTCGAGAAGTTCAAGAACCTGCTGGGTAAGAAGTATGAAATCACGACCGACAAGGATCTTGCCGACCTGGCGGCTGAGAAAGGGGGCGACCTGTTAGCGGAGCTGGTTGAGGCAGCCAAAGAGGTGAAGGCATGAGCTTTAAGACAGCCGTTCGAATAAAAGGCGAATCTCGTTGGACCTACAATGGGCTGTTTTTTGCGACATCTGAAGAAGCCGAGGCATGGGGCCGGGATCTCTCTCGTCGCTGGAGTCTTCTCGAAAAATGGGAAGCCCAGACCAGCAATGAACCGGTCAATTACAAGTACGAGAACGGTCAGCTAATAAAGGTTGAATAAGGAGACTGAGTGAAAGATAAAAGAAGAAGATTAGGCCAATACCGGTGCTGGCTTTGCGGCAAGGACCTGAAGATAGCCACGCCGCCGTACCTGCGGGCGGGGTGTTGCCGCTGCGAGGAAGAGGGGCTGCCGGGAGGCGGTTGTGTTCCTTATGGCTTGACCGAGGAGGAAATAGAGAAGGCTAGGCGGGAATACGCCCGGACGCACGAGGAGTAGGGGGTGTGAAGTGGTATTAAGATTTAGTAAAAAGGAATTGGCCAAACTGATAGAGGCGCAAGAGGCCGCGGGGACAGACGCTACGGAACTCAGGAGCCTTTTGGCTGAAGTCGAGCAGGAAGAACATATTGTGATTAGATCGCGGTCCAATGACGACGATTATGTTGCGGAGCTCCGCGGCAAAAGCTCTATTGAACGCGGTGCGGAGCTTGAGTGTATGGTGTGCCACCAGAAATTCGACCAGCTGATCAGCGGCACTTGCGAAGCCTGTTTCAGAAAGTGGGCACTATCAACCAGGAAGAGAGACTAGAGGGTGCCTTCCTCGACGGGCATAGTTCGGGCGTAGAGTAGCTCCTCAGAGACCACTTTTTGGTTGTAGGCCTTGAGGAGATCGATAATCCGCTTCCCGACGCACTCGTCCGCAGCATCCTTAAACTCGACATCGAGCTGGACGTTCCGCTCGATGTCGAAACCGTTGTCGGGTCGCCGCCATTTACCGCGGACTTTCCATTCCGTCTTGCCCTGGAGGAAATCAAAGTGATGGGCTTTTGGCTGAACGATTATGACGGAGAGGAGTTCCCGGTCCTTGGCATCGCAGGCCTTCCGGACCTCCTCGTCGTAGAGGAGAGCGTTCAGCTCATCCTGGATCGCCTCGACTGACATCGTATGAGGCTCCGGGCCGATTTTACATGGGCAAACTACCATAGTAAAATAATAGTAACAAAGACAGGCGTTAAAATCAAGCGGGGGTCGGAGGTTCAAATCCTCCGACCCCTATAGTTTTAAGCTTAAGAGAGGATGCAGAATATATTACTATCTATGCGGCTCTCTCTTTTTCAAGAGTGCTCCTCTCTTCTATTTCTTGCGTACCACCATCCCACTTCACGGCCACAGCTCCATACTTGCCAAGCCTCACTACTGTGCCTTTCCTACCAAAAGAATCACTTACCCGGTCCCCGACTTTTAGTTGTTTCTCTTTTTCAGCCATAGCTTACTGTCCTTTTATTATAAATATTAGGGTGTAGGTGCCTATGGATACAATCAAACTTTGAGCATGTTGCTGGCTTATAGTCTTCGGGGTGTTCGTACTCACAACCGCACTCCGGGCACCGAGATTCTACCCACTTAATTACTTTTGGCATTTGCTTCCTTAATTCACCCCCTATTCTTTTTATCCCACTTCCGCTGCTGTAGCCAGGCATCAACAAAGCCAGCTATAAAGCTACCCATCACTATCACAGCGAAGATTAACCCGATATCTTCCCAAGTCATAGTTCACCCCCTAGTGTTTCAACCGAATCCAGACTTCTATAGCCCCGATAATCACCACAGCAATAACACAGATAACTATCGCCCACACATTCACAATAAACCCCTTTTCTCTTCCCGGGTGATTCGCTCAGTCGCTTCTTTACTGCTTCTGCTATGTTCCCTCATAATGGCATCGTAGTTGCACTTCCCCTCCCGCCAGAAGTAACAATTTTGACAATGGACTTTATCCAGTCCTATCGGACAGCTAGACACCGACATCCTCCTTCTTCTCAATCGCACCCCGCCCCCAGTCAATTGGCATTTGGGCTCCGCAATCTACACAACGAAGATACCACCGCCCTTCCTCATCCTGACACCTAATCATTCGTCCTCCACATTGCGGACACCTCATGAAATGTTCACTCCTTCGCCCTAGCGACACTTTTTAGGATAGTGAGGATTCCAATAACGGTGCGTTGCACCTCAACCGGCTCTTCAGATAAAACCTTAGCTACATAGGGGTCCAATTTCCTATAAATACGATGCGCCTCCCCAGTTTCACTGGGAGGCTGAGGGGGCAGGTAGCCAGCAATGGCCATGAGCAGGCTCTCATCAAAGCCCAAAGGCTTGGCAATTTTACGCAGGATATGGCCTGAGGGAAAACGCTCCCCCCCGCTCTACACGAGCAAGGTGTGATGCGGATACGCCTGACTTGGCTGCCAGCTCACGTAGTGTCAGCTCTAGCATGAGCCTCTGCTGCTTGAGTGTTTTACCGATTTCGTTCCTGTTACTTGCCGTCGTCATTATGTCTTTTAGCCCTTCGACGCTCAATTAAATCCTCAATCATAGTGATAAGGTCTTCATTGAGTTCGTTAGGGTATTTTTGATAAGCATATTCACGGAACCCAGGCCACTTACTAGAACTTTTCACTGGCTAGCCCTCTGAGTCAACATAGAAAAGGTCATCAAGGTTATATTCGGGGAAGGCCTTTGTTGCCCCGATAATGAACTTTTGGTTGATGCCACGCGTACCGTCTCTCACCTTGTAAATTTGGCCTGTCGATATTCCCATCACCCGGGCTAACTCGGGTAAACTCCGATATTTCCCTTTATATAACTCAAAAACCCTCGTGTTCAGTTTCAACTAGCAGCCCTAATCCTCAGGGTTTCACCTTTCTCAAGATTTCTCGTCTGGACTTTGTGTCCCGACTCGTAGTCTCCGGAAAATACTTCTGGACACACTCACGGCAAATTCCATGAGATACTACTGGTTTCCCAAGACCAGGCTTTTTGTCAATCACTTTGCTACACCAAGCGCAGATAACTAAGATTTCTCCCAACTTCTGCCAGTCATGGTATGTTTCACAGTCGTCGCAGTACCCCCGCCGACAAACAATCGGCTCGAATGGGCACGCTAACCCCCAGTTATTTCCCGATACCCTGAATAGTCCTTCCCGCTTTTTGCTATGTTCCCTTATAATGGCATCGTAGTCGCACTTCCCATCACGCCGGAAGTAACAATTTTGACAGTGGACTTTGTCCAGTCCGATAGGGCAATCCTCAGGCTTCACCTTTCTCACTACCTCTTTTCTTATTGCACTCATCACAAAGGGCTTGGAATAATACTGACCGACCGAAATCAGAAATTCTATACATCACTTTGCCACACGAGCCACATATAACTACCTTTTCTCTTAGTTTCAGCCAATCAAGGTATATTGGGCATACAGGGCAGTAGTTCCCAGGACAAACAATCGGCCCGAATGGGCACATCAACCCCTTGTTATTCCCTGATATCCTGAATAGTCCTTCTTGCTCGGGCATATTTCTGTTCATATCTTTCCAAATTTCCTCAACAGCCAGGCAGCTCTCCTCCTAACTAGGAAGTAAATGATTAATCCGACTACTATCACACCACCTATTACTCCACCAAGCACAGGCCAGTTAACCCCCGCTGGCTTCACCAGTGCTACCACGGTAAAGCTACCACTCAGGCCATCCACATCCACAGTGTAGTTACCAGGCTCCTCTCTGGTTACACTAAAGGCAACAGTCTCAGTACCGCCAGCGGCAACGGTTATCCTCTCCTCGGCTTCCTTGACCCCATTTATCTTTAAGACTACGGTGTAGCTTCCCGACTCACCACCGGTATTAGCCACCAACACAGTGATGGTTACCGTCTCACCGGGCTCAACCTCTAGCCGGGGGCTAACAGAAAGATAGGATACTGAAAAGGTAGCTGGTTCTGGCGGTACCACACTAAAACTACCACTCAACCCGTCCACAGTTACAGCGTAGGTATCAGCTTCCTCTCTGGTTACACTAAAACTAACATCCTGGCTCTCACCAGCGGCAATAGTTACCGTCTCCTCGGCTCCCTTGACCCCGTTTATCTTTAGGACTACGGTATAGCTTCCCGACTCACCGCCAGTATTAGCTACCGACATAGTGATGGTTACCGTCTCACCGGGCTCAACCTCTGCCGGAAGGACAGAGAGACTTGATACCGAGAAGGCAGCTGGTGCTGGTGGCGTGACCGTGCCAATAATGGCAAAGGTGGTGAAGGTAAAGCATTCCACAGAAGTCGTAATAGTGTCATTTTCGGTATCAACCACGCCGTCCAGCTCTACCCATTCGCCAGCCTCCTCGTCATAGTAGGCTAACACTAAGTCCTCTTCAGCTACACCTTCAGGCAAGGCATCAGGGTCATAGCTCCAGGGGAAGGTTATCACTGGGTCAAAGGTAGCCCCAGCAGGACCCACATCGTAGGCTAGTCCTACAATATAAGCATCCTCGGGTGGGTCAGGAGGAGTCTCATCAATAGCTACCTCTAAAATTTTGAGCCGCTTACCATATTTATCCAGGGCAACGGTGTCCTTCGGAATAGTTATGGTTAGATTTCCATCTGCCGAGGTGGCTTCTATTGTCTTTAGTATTTCACCGGTTCTGCTAATACGATAGCTCTTCTCTACGCCAAAGAGGTTAGTGTCTATATAATAACGGGGTGTAGGAGAACGGGGTGGAGGAGCAATTTCTGGCGTAGCAGAGACAGTAACGGTGACACCACTATTGCCTGCCTCCCCGAGAGCTAGAGCCACAGGCAGCCCACAAATGAGAGCCGATACTGTAATAAACGCGCAAACTGTTCTTCGCATCCCCCTCACCAACGACTACAAATTAAAGGAATAACCTTCCCCCTGATACTAATCCCTCATGGTTACTAACCATCTTGTGGCAAGTTCTGTCTGTATCATTCCTGTCTGTGTTACATCCTTTACTGCGATCCAGAATTCCCACTTTGGTGCCGGGCTTTCAGCATCCTCGGGCATAACAATTGCTATAAGCACCTCCCTGGTCTCAAAACCTTCAAGGGTTGGCGCCGGGTCAGATATTATCACCCAGTCCTGAACTATACCGGGCGCCTTAACATACCCCTCCTCAACCTGGGTAGGTTCCACATACCTGACCTCAACCTGGGTAGGTTCTTCACTGCCGTTATGTATGGTTAACGGCCACTCCGCCCTCGCCCCGGGGTGGAAATTGCCTACTTCTACCTTCCCCGGGCTAATCCAGGTTTTATCATATAGCTCAGGAGGTGATTCAACCTTCCCTGGAACTATAGAAGGTTGGGCACAACCCGTCAGTAGTATGGCTATTGCTATTAGCAGTGCAATTAATTCCTTCAAGATTGTTCTCCATTTAGCTTAGCAGTTGGCCGCTGTTTCAGTCTCAACCGCCGACTTTCCACCAGTCCTAATCTGACCCTAGCTTATGATGCTACCGCTTGCAGCGTGATGGTGGTCGACTTCGCAACCCCATCGCCGAAAGTACCGGTTTCAAGGCTGAATTCCCACTTCTCCGTACCGGTTGGAATCAGGCCGCTATGGAAAGTCGGGTTGTCAGCGGGGTCAGTTGTTACTACTACCATAGAAGCCCAGGCGGTGCCTGACGTACCAGCCTTCATGACAACCGTGTTTAAACCCACCGTACTGGCTAGTGTCCAGCCAACACCACCGGTAAAGTTAGCAGCTGAGATGCTAATGTTTACATTCACTGAGCTATTGTTGGTCGTAGTAAAGGTGGATGTAGGATCGTCAAGCGGGTTAGTTGGTCCGGCGGCATATGCCCAGGTGGTGCTGTTTTCAGCCAGGTTCCCCAGTGCCTCAGTAGCTACTGGGGTGACACTAATGTTGAGGTAGATGGGTGTAGCCGTGACGTCCACAGTATCCGATGAGGCAGCAAACACAGGAACCGCCACAGAAAGTACCAGCACCAAAGCCAGCGCAACTGCTACTATTATCTTACGCATCCTTTTCATCCCATTTCTTTAGTATTTCATAAAAGCCTGTCGACCTCAGGCTAAGGGAACATCGCAGTAAGGGTTACCGTGCTAGTTTTCGTATCCCCATCGCTAAACGATATTGGTGTCTCCATTTTGAGCTCCCACTTCTCAGACAGGCTAGCACCCAAGGCAGTAATAAAGGCTTGGTCAGACGTTGTTAGTGTCACCATGTCAGTTTCTAAGGCGTCTCCCGACTTGCCTGCCTTTAGCGTTACTGTATCACCAGCTGGTGTGCCAGCCAGTGTCCAACCTCCTCCGCCAGTGAAATTGGTAGCCCTGATGTCAATGTTTACTGCTGACGAGCTATTGTTGGTGACGGTAAAGAAGCACTCCCCGTCATCAAGGGGCCATGTTGGGGGGTTAGTAACAGTTGACCAGTAGTCAGTGCTTGTGCTGACAGTGCCGAAGTCTTTGCTGGTTGGGAGATTGGATATATCAGGAGCAGCAGCCACTTCGTCAAAATCCACCTCATAAACTAGAGCACCTGCAGAATCAGCCTTTGTGGAATAGGCTCTTATTCGCATCCCAGTAACAGATTCTGTGCTACCGATAGGGAATTCAACGTATTGACCATAAAGTGGTTCGGAGCCAGTGAAGATATTGTTCCAAGCCCCACTGTAATATACATCCACTTCCCAGTTGCTTACATTTACTATTCCTTCGTTTACCCAAGCACGGACTTTGTTACAATTAATAGCATCAATACTGAACTCAATATATCCACTCCAGTCACTTTTGGGAACAGCGCCGTAGGCATATGTTCCGGTATCTTCATCATAAGCCAATGGTTCATCCGTCCATACACCGTCAACGGAGCCAGTAGGACTTACCCAACTAGGACTGGCATAAGCAACCTCATATCCAATGGAAATGGTAATCTTAGTTTCCAGGGAAAGCACGCCGTAAGGCTCGATACTAACTTCCACCGGCAGGAATAGCCCGGCAAGAACCAGTGCCAGCACCACTGGAACAATTACCAGTGGTTTCTTACTAGTCACTAGCCTTCTTAACATAGCTAATAATTCCCATTTCCTTACCCCGGAAGGGGGCTGGACTTTGATTGCAGGGACTCCCAGTAGCATTGCCACCTGAGAGCTCCTTCTATCTACCTCCGGCTAGAGCTATCTTTTCCAAAACTCAGCGTCGGGGCGGCAAATCTTTTCCTGCCGGATTTGTCCAGACCAGCATACGAAGCCAAGGGGCCCATTCCACGTTGTCGCTAACGGCATCGCCTTTGCCAATAACTTTGCCGTCGCGATTAACCCTTCCATAATCTCCGCTGGGACCGCTGGCATGTCCCCACCAGTTGTTGATGGCATAAATTTCCTCTGCGAGAACGTCACCACTGCCTTTCCAGAACCAGACAGAACTCGCCACGCCATAATCTTCGTTGCCAACTATGTTGTTGTAGTGGATTTGTGTGCCTGAGGGGGTAGCCTGCTGCCAAGGGTAGTCGAACGCCAAGGATCCGATTCCGCTATCATTATTCAACACATCGTTGTACCTGATGATAGTGCCTATCGAGTCCCCTTGGACGCTTATACCGCATCCATTGTCTTCCACCAAGTTGTTCTTGATGAGATTGTTTCCTGCAGGTGCAGGTGGATCTCTGTACTCGTATCCTACAATCACTATGCCTGACTCACAGTCGTGCACATAGTTTTCAGAAACCAAGACATCGCTCGAGCCAGCCACGAGGATTCCCGAACCTGTCCAGTCTGGGGATTCGAGGAATGCTCCAAAGACCTCGTTTCCAATTATAGTTCCCGTGGTTCCGTCGCCCACTTGAATGTTATTGTTGTGGGGTGGGGCTACCGTGGGTGGCTTGACGATGTTGTTCAATAGGTGGACTGCGAAGGGGTCGTCTCCCAACGGGACTCCTTGCAATGTATCCCTGAAGGCTCCCGCTAGAATCCCTATGGTATCGTAGTTGTCGACCGTGAAGCCGTCGAAGGTGGCGATGGTATCCGCCCCATTGATGAGGACTGCTATCGGAACCCCTTGGGCGTTTATGATAGACTCAGGGCCTGTTCTTCCTCTGGCATTCACGCCTGCCTGTGCACCCTCAAGGGTTAGAGTTTTGTCAATCGTGATGTTCTCATCGTAAGTCCCCGCCGCCACAATGATGGTGTCGCCTGATTGTGCGGCATTAATGGCTGCCTGGATGGTGTCATACTGACTAGGAACAAGTATGTCTGTATTTGCCGCCACTGGCACCGCCGTCACCAGGCATAGGCTTAAAGCCAGCACCAGGGCCAGTAGTACACTTAATACTTTCTTTTTCATTAAAATCTTAATCCTCCTAAAATGGATTTTTATTCTTCCTCCACCCCAGTTTATTTCTTATAGCGTTCACCTAGTCTTCCGTCACGGCTCTGAATTCCTTGGCTGGGATACCATCATAGGCACGGTTCTCACCGAGGTTACGGGAAATTAGGTTGCAACCCTCCATTAAGGCCCTGGCGTCTTCTGCTGACAAGTAGTCGCCTTTACCCTCATCCCATATTGTGCAGCCTATCCCAACACTGCTTCCTCTGAGATCGTTGAAGCCAATCTTATTGCCTTTCAGTACATCTTCTGGATCGATACCTGCTGTATACCACTTGCTGAATGTCATGCCTATGGCGTGAGTGCCCGAACCTGTTATCAGCACGTCATTGTGGACGACCTTGTTACCTGTTACTTCTGGCCCGTAAGTTATTAGACAGATGCCTGTGCAGGTATAGTTACGATCTTCTGGAAAATCGCCTATTATTTTGTTGAAGGCTACAAGATTATCCTTGGCTGGAAGGCCTACGCTAGCACCTATGAAGATCCCTATGCCTCCCCCACCAAGGTCCCAGAGTCCGGTAATAACATTATGCCTTATGGTCCATCTGCTGCCGTTCCAGTTCGTGACTCCCTGTATGGGATCACCCATAACATTGTGTTCAACAGTCACGTCGTCAAAGGCGAGGGGTCTTGAATAGACGGGAAACTCCACCTCAAACGTAAAGTGGCTTATAGTTACTCCATCCGATGCTATCCTGAATCCACACTCGCCTGGTCCTACAGATGATCCACCTACTATTACTGCTCCGTCTTCTCCCCTGACTTCAACAGGTTTAGTCACTACGGCTCCATCCCATTCGCCTGCACCTACTTCAATTGTATGGCCAGCAATGGTATCATCATCATCAATCGCAGCCTGGATAGTATCAAAAGTCTCCTGGGTGTCTATGTTTGTGACTACGCCACCCTGTGCAGCCACCGGCACCGCTGTCACCAGGCTTAAGCCCAGCACCAGAGCAAGCAGTACACTTAATACTTTCTTTTTCAAGTCCTTCCTCCTTTAAGAATTTTATTCCTCCTCCACCCCAGTTTATTTCTTATGGCTATCACCTCCTTTCTTGCAAACTGGTTAGACTAGGTGCTACAATAATAAAGATGGCTAACTCACCATCGGAACACTTTTTCCCCAGAAGAGACCTGTTGCCGCAGGTCTTTTCTATTTTTCTCAACTTCTTTGCTCTCGCCTCCGGATCCAGTACTCGCTCCTATTCTCCTTCCAAAATTTGAGCAGCTCTTGAAGGAGGCCGTCATAACTCTGCCCCGTGTGCTTAATTGAATCTAGATCCTGCTTAGTTTTCGAGTAGATACTAAGACAAGACCGCTTTGTTGTTTGATTAGTAACCACTTAAAAACTCCTAATTAGATTAACTAAGCTTAGACAGGTCGGACATTTACGACATTATTTATAATTATCTACCAGTTTAAACACATATATACATCAGTATCGAGATTTTGTCAACCCCTTTTGCTAAAATATTATTTACTGCTTTGAACAAGATAGCCTTGCCCAAAAGGAGGAGGCAAAAACTATTCTTCTGGACAATAGTATTGCCGACCAAATGTATCTACAATCAACACAGGGGGGCTAGTTTATCAGTTAGAGTAGTGCCTTAGTGCTTAGGGAGTAATACTACTAAAGTCAGATACAGGATTATCTCTTCGCCCTATAAAGATACAAAAGCCAACGGAATGAGTGTAGCAAAGCGAAAGGGGTGTACCATTAATGGGAAAGGAGCTAGCTGACTTCTTACTGCAACAGTGCAAGCAGAGGGGTTCATCCGTACGCAGTCTATCGATAAATGCCGGTCTTAGCCCGGGGACCGTGCACAACATCATTAAAAGAGAATACCAGCCGACTCTATTTTCACTAAATCGACTGGCAGATTATCTTGGTGTCAAAAGACAATATCTGTGGCAGCTAGCAGGTCTACTCGAGGATATGGACTACGATGCCAAAACTACATTTGGTGACCCCCAGCTGAGGTTTCATTTTGCCCAAGCTGACAAGTTACCCGAGCCAGCAAGGAATCTAATAATCAGCATCGTTGCGGCTATAATAGCCTACATTGAGATTGTAGAATAGGGCTTGGAAGTTTCCCCTTTTTAGCCTCCAGCTTTGCCGAGGTAGAGCAGTATATTACTAATGGGTCGGGGGTAAAACTCCGACCCCCTTTTTGTCTTTTTAATTCCATGAATTATTGGTGCCAATGAAGGGGCGAAGCCCCTCTTAAACACAGAGGTATTCCAGCTATTCAGAAGCCCGGGAAGGAGGCTAAAAATTGATTCTGGGGCTTGCCACAACCTACTCTGCACCCTAGCCGGCAATAATAGGGAGCCCTGGCATAGTTTTGCAAGACGAGACAAAATCTAGCTAGCTGGTCTGGGCTGTCTTGTCTTGTCTGCCTGGAAGTCGTTGCCTTTTGTTTACTTAAGCCGCCCGAAGCCGCTAGTCGAGGTGACAGCTTTTGTGCCCCCATCCGTGTTCTTTCATATAACCTATTATTGCTTTATGTGAGTCGCTATTGGGGTCTACATCTATTCGGTTTCGGCACACAGCGCAATAATACCAGATTTGGTATTCCCGTACCGCTTGGTCGTAGCCTTCGCTCGATGCCGTGTCTTTTATCTCCTCGATATCGGGCATCTTAAGCTGTAGGAGACCTAGAGAATCCTTAACAAAGTCGGCAAATGATACCCCTCCCAGGTCCTCAAGACGTTGCTTCAGAAGGTCGTGAGTGTCTTTGTCAAGCCTACAGGACATCGTGGGGTGGCCCTTTTCATATCTTACCCGGGACGGTGGTTTGTGGTTACCTTTTACCATACAGTTTCCCCTATGGATTACTCCTGGATTGCCCTACCGCTTACCACACAGTTTACCATAGCCGTTTACCACAGGCAAAAATCGGTTGGCTGTCACCCTATTTTAACTCTAATTTTAACTCTATTTTTCGCCTATTTCCGCAGTAGTCTTTTCTGTTATAATAGAGCTTAGTAAGGGGCTCTTACCGGTTAACATATCAGGTAATTAAATGCCTAATTTTTATTAGGGAATGACCTAAGACTGGAGGAAGCTACAATGGAGAGTAAGACTCTATCTCTTACCGAGCAGATTTATGGTGAACTGGTGGACGGACTTAAGACTGGGTTGGACTGGACACAATTCCTAGCTCAGCACGGCGCTAGTAAGGGACCACTATATAACGCCATAGGGCGGTTCTTTAATGACATGGAGCCCAAAGCTAGAGCCCTCAATGAAGTCCAGGTTAGATTGGATGAGGCTGGACTGAGGCTGAACCAGTTGGACCACCAAATAAAAGAGGCAGAGGGTAGTGTTGAACAGCTAGGGGGCAAGGAAAACACCCTCAACGAGGAGATTGAGACCCTGGAGACGAAACTCGCCGAGAAGAGCGAACTCCTAGAGCATGCTGGGGAGTTGGGGAAACTTGACTTCGATACTGAAAGACTAAGGCAGCTGCAGGAAACCCTTGTGGAGATTGGGGCAAAACACGGGCTTAAGGGTAAGGAGGCAGTTAGCAAATTCTTCCGTGCCTTGAAAGACTACGAGGCTGTACTCGGGGCTGAGTCACAACTTAAGGGGCTTCAGGCCCAGATGGAGACTCGTAGGCAGGAGCTGGATAAGGCTGAGAAGAAACTAGAGAAGGCGCAGAAGGAGGCAGCAGACCTACGAAAGGCACTGGCAACCTACCGGAGAGTGGAGGCTATCGGCTTTGATGAGAAGGCTCTTGGGGAGCTAGCCAAAGCATCTGAGAAGTATGGCCTGCCCGGTAAGGTTCTTAGGGCAATAAACAAGTTTGGTGACCTCTCAAACATCAAGGCGACTGATGATGAATTACGAAAGAAGGTAAGGCAAAAGCGGCAAATGATAAAGAGTCTGGATGAGCAGTACTCGCACCTCAGGGAGCCCATTGAGTTATGCAAGAAGCTACTAAAACGCAGGTTTGGCCTCAGTGCCCTTCAACTGATAAATATCACAGCGCGGAGATATGGGGAACCGACCGAGGTCATGAAAGCGATTGAAGTCTACGGCGCACTTAAGGAGATAAAAAAAGAGACTGACCAAGCAAAGGCTAAGCGGGCTGAGATTAAAGGAGAGATTGAGGTGCTGAAGGAAACATACGCTGAGCAAAATGCTAGGAATATCGCGATGCTTGACCAGTTCGAGATATTGAATGTGAAGGCAATCGAAGTTGGCGCCACCGTGGGTAGCGTTCAAGAGCAGGTAAAGGGGGACACCATGGCTCGCGACCTTCTGATCTTGCTCCGGAATCCCGTTTCAGCAAGCTATGAAGAGTATTTGCCTCTTGCTCTTGTTTTACTTAAGTCTATCAGCACCTGGGCCAACATAAATAAAGATAAATTCAGGTTTCCATCTCTCGTAGGTAAAAACCTCGAAGAACTGACAGGGTATTTGGGCGGGGGCTAATGGGTGAAGTTAAACATGTCGTGTCCAACCTGGTGCAGATGCTGGATAGAGGCCAAAAGGAAGCAAAAAGCCTAGCCGGTATCATAGATGAGTTGCAGAGCTACCTCGAGGAGGAGTCCAAAACCATTATCGAGGAAAGCCTTGATCGGCTGTTGAGCAGAATCGGGGCGGAAGCAGCCAAGACAATCAGCGGGGCGGGAGTGGTGCTTGTATCACCTGAGGTGAGGATCAGCGTAAAAGAGAACTACAACATACATTCCGATTCCTGGCTTGCGCGGCTAAAGTCCCCGGGATTTTTCATTCTTACCCTGGAACAATTCGGGTCCTTCGTGCAATCCCTTAAATCTGAGGTGGCAGACGGGAACCTGATACCCATAATTGAGTTTCTAAGAGCAAATACAGAATTTGAGTGGCCTTCAGTGTATTCGCCAGCTCCAGCTCTGAGAGAAAGCGAGCGTGAGCCATCTGCCTCATCAGAATGGAAGCTGTCTGATTTCTTGCCAGCTCTACCACCGCACCCACCTTTACCCAGAGGGCTATTCAAGGATTAAGCTACCACCCCCGCACTTCTGAACCCTGCTAAAATATAGCAAAAGGCTGTATCCGAAAAACCAGTATGCTATCATCACGCAAGCTAGCTTTATCAACTGGGGAATGAACATCCTCGAAATTAAGCATATGGACATAATGGGAAAAGCTAGTTATGGTGCTTGCGACAAACCAGCTTTGAGATGTTGAGCGGGTATAGGACATAACTTCCATAATCTTCTCCACAGCCCGGTTAAAATACCCGAGATATGTCTCATTATATTTCAGATGACTTATAGTAGTGTGGATGAAGAGTCAAGCGTGAGCTTACCACCGTACACACAACAGATACAAAGGCTGTCTGGATAACAAGAAAGCAGTATTACCGGGCCACCATTCCCACCACTGTCGATGGGCTATTTAATGACCAACCCACCATGGAGCCAATAAAGCATGCCGAATTGTAGCGTAACGGTCTTCCATTTTTGCCGACATTTTGCCGACAAACTGTTTAACAGCCCCCACCACAAAGAGTGAGAGCCAGATACAAAAGCCGTTTTCGCCGGGGGACAACAGGCAGGAAATCATATCTGGGGGGATGGGTAAGGAGAGCCAGCCTGTAATTAAGAGTCAGCTGCTCTTCCATTTGAGCTAGCGGCCCACATACAATCCCAGTTTAGCAAACCCTGAGTTCCTTGCGCAACTGCCGCTGAGCCAACAGACCAACAGTAAGCCAGCTGTAGCGATTAGCTCTATCTTCAACTCACCCTTGCCGTAGCTCGAGCCAAATCCCAGGAATACTCATAAAGGTGCATGCCTTTACTCATGGCAATTATTTCTCCATCACCAACCCCTATTTCGCTGGACATATACTCCTTCAGAAGCTGAATGGCGGCTAAGTTGGATGGAAAGCCAGCCCATAAATCCCACGACCTGAAATAGACGACAAAGTGAAGCTTATTATCGCGGATTCTGGTATCTATCCCCCTCAGGCATGGAGGGTCTGATAGAAAAATTGACTGGCTATCACCTACCGCCATAAAAGCCTGATTGGTATTATAGCCATCCTCCTTATACATCCTGATTACTTCAGAAATCTGCTTCTCCAAATATTGACCGTAGGTATATTGCTCTCCCTCGGCTTTATGTGCCGTCATAAGGTAGGGAAGATAGTTCTCTATGTATTCCATGGAGGTAGGTGGCGGCACACCCTGTGGCACATCTGGTACTAAAGGTCTTGTCCCTGGATTCTTGATTTGAACAACTACAAAATCAAGTTCCTTCCG
>JAUWYK010000028.1 GCA_030615865.1 Dehalococcoidia bacterium | reverse complement strand
CAAGGCACGAGCCATGGCGCTATTGACAAGAGCAGTATTGTGGGCTGGTACCTTGCCACCATGGATGAGAATAGTAGCCTCTTCTTTCCCACCCCACTCTTTGACCTGGTCTACCAATGCCTCACAGCCTTCGGCAGTTGCTCCGGCAATGGTAGTACCTAATACAGTTAATACTACATCCTTGGCAATATCAATTGGTTCCGGGGGCAAGTCATCAAACCTTGTCTCGGAAACATACTGGGCAAGCCTTTTTTCAAGCTCCATATCTTACCTTCGGCACTGCTTTCTTTGACTAGGTATACCTGGGACTAATTATCCACTGTGCAAAGTTAGCATTGTCCTTCAACTTTGTCAAGCCTCTGCGGCTGTATAGCGAAATTGCCCGGAATAAGCGCAAAGAGAAAACCCCACCCCCGGGAAGGAGCTAAAACAGCCCCAGATACCAATTGAGAATGTTATTTCCCCACAGGAGGGTGATTATAGTTGCCAGAGAGAGAAAGGGGGCAAAGGGAATAGCCTCTTTTCGCCTCTTTATTTTAAGCAGAAGCAAAATCCCAGCCACTAAACCACCGACAACCACTGCCAGAAGCAAGGCGACAAATACTAGCGGGAAGCCGGTAACCAGACCTATCAGGGCTGCCATTTTAACATCCCCCCAACCTATCCCCCCCCTAGAAATAAGAACTATCAATAAAAACAACCCTAGACCAATGCCACCACCAGTGGCACACTGAGTAATCCCTGGCACAATCTCCGACTGAGATAAAAAGACATTGATGAGCAAAGCCACTGCCATAGCAGGATAAACTACCTTATTCAAAATGAGTCCATGCTCCAAATCAATGACCAGAAGCACAATAAATAGACAGCAGTAAAAAGCGGTAATGGCAAGCTCAATGCTCAAGCCATAGTGCCAATAGGCAAAGGCAAACAGAGCCCCGCTGCCAACCTCTACCCAGAGTAGGCGCCGGGGAATAGGAGCCCGGCAGTAACGGCAGCGCCCACGCAACCACAAGTAGCTAAACACTGGTATGAGGTCTTTAGGCGATAGGTGATGCTGGCAAGCAGCACAATGGGATGGCGGGTAAACCAATGACTCTCTGGCCGGCAGACGGTCACAACATACATTGAGAAAACTGCCTACCGCCATTCCCAATAAGGCAAAAACAGCTATTAATATGCCTTCCATTTCGCCCTATTCTGAATGTTTTTCTCCAGCTAGTCAATAGGTTATATCAGAATTGTTTACCAACCTTCTCTTTTCAATCCATTCCAATATAGGACTATTTTCCTAGTCATACAGTTACCAATGGGCTATTTACCTTTGAACTGAGTGGTGGGATACTTTAACTATAGCCTATACAGGCAAATGTCGAAGAGCAGATAATCTGAACAGAAAGGAGGTGATAAGGAGTGAAAAGGTTCATGAAGCAGTTTCGTTATGGTGAGAAGGGTTTTACCCTGATTGAGTTGCTGGTGGTGGTCGCCATCCTCGGTATCCTGGCTGCCGTAGCCGTCCCCAATATTGGTAAGTTCATAGGTACGGGTGCAGCGGAGGCAGCTGACACCGAACTGCACAATGTCCAGCTCGCTGTCGTCGCCTATATGGCAGAAAACGATGGGGCAATCCCACTTGACACTACTGTCATAACTGAGTACCTCTATGGCACGCTCCAAGGGACATACGATATTTCACAACTTGATGGGGAAGTTACCCAACTTACCTACCCAGGAACATAGTAGCTTGACTGTTCAGGGCTTGCCAACGGGGTGAGCCGGCAGCTTAAAGTTCTGGCCAGAAGTTGAAGCAGACTTGGAAGGCTTATCGGCGAGGTTATGTTATTTGATCTCTGCCGGTGAGCCTTTCTACTTCATCGCGGTCATTGCAGAAGACGAGCAGGTTTTCGCGAGTGATTAAACCCTTGTTGTAAAGGTTGACCAGTGACTGGTCAAGGGTCTCCATTCCATTCTGGGTATGGGTGCGAATTACATTGGGGAGTTGATAAATCTTGCCCTCGCGGATAAGGTTCCTCACCGCCGGGTTAGCCAGCATAACCTCAACGGCAGGTACTCTTCCCGAGCCCTCAGTTCTGGGGACAAGCGTTTGACACAGAACGCCAAGGAGCAAAGAAGCCAGCCGCGTTTGAGCTAGATAGCGTTCATGTGGTGGGAATAAGTCTATTATCCGCTCCATAGCCTGGGAGGCACTCGGGGCGTGACCGGTAGTTAATATCAAGTGCCCAGTTTCAGCTACAGTAAGCACTGCTGCTGCTGTTTCTGTATCTCTCATCTCACCAACCAGAATTACATCCGGGTCCTGCCTCAATACATGCCTCAGTGCCTCAGCAAAGGATAAGGTATCACTGCCTAGCTCCCGCTGAGTTATAGCGCAGTTTATGGTGGGGTAAACATACTCTATCGGGTCTTCAATCGTAACCACATGACGGCGTTCATTAGCGTTCAAATATTGAATCATAGCCGCCAGTGTAGTACTTTTGCCACTGCCGGTAGGTCCGCTAACCACCACCAGCCCTCTGGGTCTGAGAATCAGCTCCTCACAGACCTGGGGTAATCCCAGTTCATCTATAGTGGGGATGACTGGTGGCAATAAGCGGATGGCAAGACTGATAGCCCCACGCTGCCGAGCTGCATTACATCGGAGCCGGCCAACATCGGCTAGAGTATAGCCGAAATCAAGCTCCAGGCGGCGATGAAAATCCTCTCTTTCCTCAGGTGTAGTTATCTGGATAAGTGCCTGGTTAATGTCATCAGGCGTTAATAGTGCCATATCTGCCACCGGCTCAAGGGAGCCATCAATGCGCAACATAGGTGGGCTAGAGGCAACGAGGTGTAAATCAGAGGCAGCTTTGGCTTTTGCCAAATTAAGCAGCGAGAAAATATCCATTAATCCTACTCCCTAGCACTAAGGCTCAGTTCAAAAATCAATCCGTCTTCGGTTTTTTCTATACTTGAGATAACGACTTGAGAAAACCTGCCGCTGGCTCTTAGCTTCTTAGCATATGCCAAAATTTCCGACTCGCTTGGTGACATACCGCTTATGGTCAATTTAGCACTGGCGTGAGTAATACCAGTCAAATCTATACTGCTCACCAAGGTGGATGTTGTCATCTTCAAATCACCATTAACTATCCCCTGCTGTCTACCAAAATTATTAAGCACTGTGAAGAAGCTCTTAAAGGTTACCTCTAATTCGGCAACTTTCCTCTCCAGCCCAGCAATCTCTTTCTTTTGCGACTGCTGTTCCGCGTGCTTTTGCATCACGCGCTGGGTAGTGATATCTAGCTGAGCCTGTAGTGACGCTGTATCAGTATTGGCACTCTGTACAAGCATTGCTAAGTAACCAAGCAAACCAATAGCTATTATGATGGCAGGCACGATGAGAAACTTAGTTAAAGAGAAGGCTTCAGGTCGGTAGACCTCAGGCAGGGCATTAAAATCCACTACTAAAAAGTTGGCTTTTGCCCGAGGCAATGATATCTTTTTCAAGGCTAAACCAATGTTGACCATATACCGGCTTGGAGCTAAGCCCTCAGGGCACTGCAGAGGCGATGACAGTGGCAAAACAGAATACTTTAGCTCACTAGCCAGGGATTGACATGCTTCTGAGTCTTGTGCCAGCTCACCGGAGACAAATATACTTATGTCAGGGTCAAGGGGCTTTTCCGGCTGGCTAGAATTATAGAATTTGATAGTCCTATCAAGCTCTTCCTTTATCATCGGTAACTTCTGTGACAAAGAGAGAGCTTCACTAGGAAGAGCCAGGGTACGGATAGGTTGGGGAACTCCGTCTACCATAACTACAATGTCCAATTCGGTTGACCCAACATCAGTGATTATGGCTGTCGCCTCATTTACTACTCTAGCCAAAGCTAAGGGTTTTATGTCCATAATATATGGGTCAAGACCTGCCCGGTGCAGCGTTTTAATCATGGCATCAGTAGCGTTACGGGATAAACCGACTAGAAAGACCTGTATTTGTTCCCCAGGGACAGGGAGAATCTGCCATAGGAGATAAAGCTGTTCCAGAGGCAGTGGCATCACCCTTTCTGCCTCCCGCCTTATTGCTTCAGCCAGCATCGCCGTAGGTAATTGAGGCAAAGTAATTGGACGAGATACACAACGGAGTCCACTCAAACCGGCAATGACCTTCTTTGCCGTCACCTTCTGGTCTTTGAGAGCCTGCTTAATCTTGGCGGCAACCTTCACCTCATCAACGACAACGCCATCCTTAACTAAACCCGGTTCCAGTGGCAGGTCAGCCCATTTTTTTACCTGCTTGCCCTTAGCCACCAGCAGCCTGAGGCTAGTATCATCAATATATAAAGTAACCACCGTTTTAGCCATGCTAGTTACCCTCATAAGTATAAATGAGTAGTCTAATATCGGCTGACGGCTTCTCTAATTCTTCTTCCTCTAATTCTTCTTCCTCTTCAGGCAGAGGAACAGTCATTTCTACCAATTCCACCACACCAGTGGGGTATTTTTCAGTCCACGCGTCGATAAAGTCAATTAAATCGCGTACATCTCCCTCAACCGTCACCGCGAGCGACAGAAAGGAGTAGGTAATCCCTTCCAGCTCCTCAGTGGCCAGCCCTGGTGAGCTAATCTCAACTATTTCCACATCAGAAGTTTCAGCAACCTCATATAAGGTCTCGGTGATCTCATATAAGGTCTCGGTGACCTCAATGCTCTGAATTGACTGGTAAAGCCCATCTTTAACAACTTTAAGCCGTGCCTCAAGCTGAGTCAGCTGGCTTTCCAATTCCGCCTGCTGAGAAGAAAGCTGCTGAGATGCATATTCCTTCAGTCTCAGTTGAGCCAAAGATAGCTCCTGGTTTAGCCGGCTCTGCTCCTGAGTTTGCTGAGAGTAAGTCATACCGAGGATAGCAACCAGAATAACAAAGATGCCCACACCCAGAAATATCAAGGCTGTTTTGCTTACCTTCATTACCTAACCATTCCTACTGTGGATTTATCTGCCAGAGGAGGATAGTTATCTCTTCCTCTATCTCATTCCACATCGCATCAGCCATTATTATAGCTGTAGGGTCAACATCTCCAGGACGGGTGGCAGTAGCCGTAATTCTATATAGTCCGCCGATAACTTCACCAACTACCCCAATAGAACTAGGATCGGCTACTACCCAGGTATAATCACCCTCTTGCTCTCCTTCTCCGGTAACATAGAAAATCTGGGTTCGTGTTGGGTCCAGTTCCGAAACCTCAGGGCGGGGTGGCGGAAGTTCCCAGTTGAGCATATGGGCGCCAGCCCCATCCAGAATATCATATGATGGCGGGTCAGTAGAAAGATTACTAGGGAAGCCAGCGGCTGAGTCCAGTTGATAGCTATAGCCAACGGGAAGCCTAACCCCTATCTCTTCCAAGTGGATGGTCGACTGTCCTGATTGAGGCTGCCAGGTGACAGTAATAGTATATTTGTAAACCTGAAGCTCTTCGTCCACTAGGACCATCTCTCCATCTACGGTGACCCAATCATAGTGGCTTTGTGGTGGTTCGCCGACCTTCACTAATTCACCAAAATAAAGGGTATAAATTCCTATGATATCGGTTTGTATGCTTACTGGCATCAGATTTACATTTTCGGGCAACTGGTAGAAATAAGGGACGGGCAGGTTATTTTTTAGCTTCCATAGCACGTCCTCTATCCCGGCGTCAGCAGCATAAAGTCCATTTACATTCTTCTCAACAATTCGACCGGCATTAAGGCTGGTAGAGGCATAGCTAAGAGTCGGAGCAATAAGCAGCCCACCTAAAAGCAGCAGGACTAAGACTACGGGCAGGGCCTGCCCGCTTTCACTTTTTATCGCCCTGATTAATCGCCTTTTCATCCCATTTAGCCTCTATATGTTAACCCTGGGGTTGATTTCATATTCTCTGGTCTCGGTTTCTGTTCCTGAGCGGGCTCGTATAGTTAGTTTCCATATGTCGTCTTGCTCAGGCTCAAAGAAGCTCGCTGTTGAGTCAATATATTCAGCTACCAGAGTCTGTTCACTTACCATGTCATCAATCCAATGAGTTCGCTTAAGCTTTTTGAGCCCGTCAGCCATATCATGAAAAGTGTAGACAATTTTATGCACTTCGTCATCTTCGCCATCTTCCCAATCTTTCCAATCAGCCCAGTGCAAGGCAATGAACTCATCTTCTTCAGGAGTTCCCGGGTCGTCACCAGTAACCACGGTCTGCGCCATCAGGGTATCACGGCTAATCCAGAAGCCAGCGTTCTGCACCTGCCGAATGACGGTCATACGGTCATTACTGCTCTTGGTAACATTAATTACCTGAAATATAGCCATGATAGCGGCACCAGCAATAAGAGATCCAATAGCCATAGCCACCAAAAGCTCAATAAGGGTAAAACCTCTCTCACTCCGTTTCATATCTATCCACCTTGTAGCCATCAACTGTAAGCACTGATTTGGTACCACGGTAAACTGTTACCGTTATCTTCTGGATGCCATCGTCTTGAACAAAAATGCCTCCGGTTTGCTCATAGGGGAGGCCTGTTACTGGGTCAAAAGGCACAGCAGCAATCTCTACACTATAATTAGGATTAGCGGGAGGCATTATAAACACGTAATCTCCGTGCTCAGGGTCATTATAGTTGATGTAATCCTGGCTCTTAACATCTTCCATTACACTTCGGGCTAAGCTTTCAGCAGTAGCCCGCTCGTCAGCGATGAAAGTAGCTTGGGCAGTAGTAGCCAAACTACCAAGAAAGGCAGCAGCGATTAAGCCCAGGATAGCCAGAGCCACCAGGGTTTCAATGAGGGTTACCCCAGCTTCATTCTCCCTCTTTTTGGTGCTACATATACGGTCTATAATACTAGCCTCCCTAAATTAGAGTACCTGTCCATAGAGGGAATACATAGCCGAAATCAAGGATAGAGCAATAAGAGCAACCACCACACCTATAATCAGGGTTATAGCTGGCTGAATAAGCCCGATAAGGGAGCGCATCCTATCTTCGGCCTCGGTCTCGAAGTTTTGAGCTACAGTCAGCAGGGTAACATCAAGATTACCAGTTTCCTCACCGACTCGAACCATCTGCACCATCAACGGGAAAAAAAGCCCATTCTTGGCCATTGGTCGAGATAAGCCTTCACCTCTAATCATGTCCTGCCGAACACCAGTAAGAACGTTTTTCACCACTTCATTGTCACTACTCTCAATAACCAAGGACATAGCTTCAGGTAAGGGTAACCCAGCCCCAAATAATAGCGACATGCTTCGGCAGCAGTGGGAAAGCTCGCTAAGATGAGCAATCCGTCCCAGTAATGGTAATCTAAGGGCTAGTTTGTCCCATGCAAGCCTTCCCTCTGGTGTCTTAATATAGACAAAGGCCAAACCAGCGGTAATAGCTATTGCCCCTATAACATAAAGCCCATAGTTGGTAAGCCAGTCAACAGTGGAGAGGAGCAGCCTGGTCATAAGCGGTAACTCAACATCAAATAAGCTATACAGACTAGTAAAAGCCGGTAAGACAAAGATGACTATTACCGCTAGCACTATGACAGCCACAATACTAACAATCACCGGATACTTCAGGGCATTCTTTATATCTTTTCGGGCTGCGGCTTCTTTCTCCATATAATCAGCCATCTGCCTCAGCACCGTCTCAAGATTTCCGGTTTGCTCACCTACGCTCAGTGAGCGGCAATAGATTGGGGGGAA
The DNA here is from genome assembly GCA_030615865.1 of Dehalococcoidia bacterium. Next base: position 13,745 of record JAUWYK010000028.1, on the reverse strand, counting down.
GCTTTCGGGGTGCTTACCTAGAGCTACTGACAGCGGATTACCACTGCGAATGTCAGAGACTACCTCACCCAGCACTTTTTTTAGACTGCGGTTGGATGTCTGTTCCTGCAACAGTTCCAGGGAGGTAACGATGTCAATGCCGGATTCAAAAAGCAAAGCTAGCTGGCGGGAAAAGAGTATTATCTCACCCGGTTTTACCGGGAACAGGCGTGCCGATAGCTTACCCAAGTCAAAAAAGGGAACAACCTGTTTGAGGGCAATCACGCGATAGCCAATATTGGCTAGCAAATCGGTTGCCGCTTGCTCACTAAGGGCAGAAAACTTGCCCTTGACTAGCTCTCCATTTTCAGTATAAGCTACATATTGGTAATCTATTTAACTTCACCCCCTTAAAAGGCCGGGCACTAGTCTACCGAGTAGGCATTACGCAGGACCTCAGAAGGGGTGGTGATGTCCGCTTTTACCTTGAGCATGCCGTCCTTCAGTAAGGGTGCCATGCCTTCCTTAATTGCCTGGGCTCGTATCTGGGTAGCCGCAGCACCGTTAAGTAGCATCATTCTTATCTCATCACTCATAGGCAGAATCTCAAACATTGCCGTTCGCCCAAAGTAGCCAGTATTATCACATGATTTACAGCCGCTGCCATAAACGAATTCAGCTCTGTCTTCACCAACTTCCTTGCTATAGGGCACCCGCTCTATCAACGGGACTTCAACGGGGCGAGAGCAATTAGAACAGACGCGACGCACCATTCGTTGAGATACAACTCCAATAACTGCCGAGGCTACTAAAAAGGGCTCTATGCCCAAATCAAGGAGACGGAAGATTATACCCACGGCATCATTAGCATGAATAGAAGACAGCACCAGATGCCCGGTGAGAGCTGCCTGGATAGCAATATTAGCCGTTTCGATATCACGTATCTCGCCAACTAATATCACATCCGGGTCAAGGCGCACTATTGACCTTAATCCACTGGCAAAGGTAAGGCCAGCCCGAGGATTAATCTGAATCTGATTGATGTCCTTAAACCGATACTCTACAGGGTCTTCAATGGTAATGATGTTCCGCCCGATGGAGTCAAGGCAGTTGACCGAAGCATATAGAGTAGTAGTTTTGCCGGCACCGGTAGGACCGCTAATTAGAATCATGCCATAGGGAACTTTAAGTATATTTTCATACTTTGCCAGGCTGCCAGGGGAAAAGCCTAGCTCAGACAGAGCCAGAGTAGCCATGGATTTGTCAAGGAGACGCAATGTTGCCATCTCACCGTAGATAGTATCGATAGTTCCCACCCTGACATCTATCAGCCGGCCTTTAGCTTTGAGTGAAAACTGACCGTCCTGGGGGCGATGATGGTCAGCAATATTCATACTAGCCAGGATCTTAATTCGGGAAATAAGAGGAGCACCTGTCGCCAAAGGCAGAGAAAGCGTATCATGAAGCGCGCCATCAATACGATAGCGTACTCTCAGTTTCTCCTCCTGTGGCTCAAGGTGAATATCAGATGCCCGGGCTTTAACCGCCTCACTAATAATAAGGTTGAGCGCCTGAACTACCGGGGCATCAGTAGCAGCCTCAAATGTCATTCTTTCATCGACTGCCTCAGCGGGTAGTGAGATATAAGAAATCTGTTTTTCAATCTCGTCGTAGGCTTTATAATTGAAATCAATAGCCTCTTGAATTTCTTTAGCGTCAGCTATCACCGGCTCTATCCGCATCTGGCTCTGGGTTGCCATAGCCTCCAGAGCAAAGACATCGGTTGGGTTCGCTATAGCTACCCGTAGAGCATTGCCCTTCACAGCTAGGGGTATGGCTGTATATCTTCTAGCCATTGCTTCAGGAACTAATTGCAATGCCTCAGGCTCAGGTGAATGCCTTAGTAACTTCTTCTCAGGCTCTGTTGAAGGTGATTCTAGCATGGTTAACCCACCTCCCTTGGTATGCAGACTCCACGGTTGGTTTCGCCATTTGTCACAATATTAACCCTTTAGCCTAATTGTAAGTGGAGACTCCTTTGTTAGCAATATTACTTTTAGTTTCTCCAACTAGTACTCTAGTCCTACTTCCTGCTTATTTAAACCTATTACCTAGGGATTTCTTAAAGTACGGGGCTTTACAAGGTTGAGAAGGTAGGGAGGAACTAGCAGACAAGGCTTAAGATTAGCCAGCAGGAGTTTTTTGCTCTTCTATATTGTCCGCTCAAAAACACGGGGGGTAGCTGACTCCGATGGTTCTTCAACCTCGAGGGGAATCCAACCGTAGTGCATAGCCAACACTACCGCCTGAGTGCGGTCATTAGCATCTAGCTTGCGCAGGATAGAGCTCATGTGATTTTTAATAGTCTGCTCACTGATACCAAGTTTATCCGCAATCTGCTTATTCATGTAGCCACGAGCTATGTGTCTAAGGATTTCCAACTCTCTCGGAGTAAGAGGTGATGATATGAAGGCTTCGGCTTTCCTTTCCCGCAAGAGCTCTTGAAGCTGGTCTAATTCTTCCTTCCGGAAAAGCTTGTATAATCGCTTCCCCCGTCTCCATCCTAAGAACCAGACCATGGCTAACCCAAAGACGGCAATTAGCGCCAAAATCTCAGTTGCAATCCCCTCCCGTAGGACTACAATAGCAACCAAAAATGCGTAGGCCAGTATTGCAACGTTGAGGTCCCACCTTGCAGTTTTGGCTTTCTCTCCTGCTCTCTGGTTAACCAGTTGTTCGACTTCCTTGCGAACTGACCCGGGAACTTCCGCCGGGGAACTCTTGTCCAGCTTTGAAACAGAGGCCATGTCCCTACCTCGCCTCCCTTGCCATAATATTAACTCCTTTAGCTTAATTATAATAGGAATTTTTTGCTCTTCTATATTGTCTGCTCGAAAGCGCGGGCTGTAGCTTCCTCCGATGGTTCTTTAACCTCGAGGGAAATCCAACCGTAGTGCATAGCCAGCACTACCGCCTGAGTGCGGTCATTAGCATCTAGCTTGCGCAGGACAGAGCTCATGTGATTTTTAATAGTCTGCTCACTGATAGAAAGCTTATGTGCAATCTGCTTATTTATGTAGCCACGAGCTACGTAGCTGAGGACCTCCAGCTCCCTGGGGGTAAGCGGGGCAGCCAGTGTCTCCATAGCTACGCCCATCAGTGAAAGACTCTGGAATTGCTTTAGCATTCTCTCTGCTACCCTAGGTCGAGTCAGTACTGTCTCAGTGATAATGTGCTCCCCCCGATGTACCCTCCTTATAGCTAGGGCTATTTCATCAACATCAGCATCCTTACTGAGATAACATACCGCTCCCGATTTAGTTGCTTGGAAGAGTTGCTCATCGTCCTCGTAAGGGGTCAGTACAATTACTGAAATCCCGGGTGAGCGTTGGGTTATCCGCCGTCCTAACTTCAAGCCGGTGAGTAAAGGCAAACCTATGTCCAGCAGTACTATCTCAGGGGAAAAGCTTGCAATCAATTCAAGAGCTTCATCATTAATGCTACACTCGCCCACTACTTCGATATCTTCTATCTGGTTGAGAGCCTGGCGAAGACCTTCACGAAATAGACTATTACTATCAATCACGAAAACTTCGACTTTCTCCATCGTTCCCCTCTAGACAATTACCTTAAAAGTCTCAGTCTACCCCCCACTTAATACTAGACATAATAGTTTAACACTAATATTCATCATTTGGCAAGTCATCCTTCGGTACCAGTATAATTTAAATACTATAACTTGTCTATAGTACTTTGGAACTAACCAGGGCTTACGGTTTAGAGGCAAAGTCAAGTTGCTGGCGTCACATCCCCAACTTGACAAGGGAGGGGCGGTGCTATAATCTTTCTCAAGTGGGCTTAAAAATGGCTAACTTTACCGGTGGCGACCTTATACTGTGGGAAGTACCGGGAGAGCAAAATCTAAAGTTGAAGCCTTTGCCACTGCTAGGGTGGTCGTGCTGAGAAACCCAGTGACATAGTCAAATTGCTGACTAGCTAAAATAATAAGATGGGGGAAGTACAGCATGGATGGAAAAAGATTGATTCCTCCGGGGTTAGTTTATCTGGCGGATAACATTATCTCCAAGCATAATATATTAGGCGCTTCCAAGGGAACAGGCGCCAAGTGGGCTGAAGGCCTTAACCTTCCCACAAAAGGGGAGACCATATTTTTCGCCGGGTGCGGATATCAGTATACCAGCGAGCTGGAATCCTTGATGTCTCTGATACGAAGGATGGATAAAAGTGCAGTTGGCACTGAACTGCCAATGAGCATTGCCAGTTTTCAAAAGAAACTGGGGCTTGACCTTGCTGGGATGTACCGTAAAGTATTGGCCAAGGGCGGAGATTCTGATGGCCAACCCCTGAGGGATGCGGTTAAAGTGCTGCGCAACCTTGGGGTTGAGTTTGGCTATCTGGCTGATGATGAGCTGTGCTGCGGGGGACTGCTATACTATATTGGATTACAAAGCGAGTTTGCCAAAAATGCTCAGGAGATGTATAAAAAGCTAAAATCCCTGGGTGTGAAACGAATTATTAGTATCGTTCCTTCGTGCACCTATACCATCCGTGCCCTAATCCCCAATTGTGTTGACGGATATGATTTAGAAGTGAAGCATTTTTTAGAGGTCGTCCTAGAAGGTATCCAGTCCAGAGAACTGCGCTTTCCCAGGGAGGTTAAGGTTACCTATCATGACCCGTGTCAGCTTGCCCGTTACCTGGGGCTGATAGAGGAACCGCGCCAAATACTGAGGGCTATTAAGGGTATTGAGCTGGTAGAAACTGATTGGACCAAAGGGGAGTGGGCAACCTGTTGTGGGGGTGGGGGCGGATTTGAAGCCGTCTTCCCTGAGTTGAGCCAGATTCTAGCCGTAAACAGAACCGAGGAATTGATTGAAACCGGAGCCGAGATTATTGTTACTCACTGCCCAGGATGTATTATGCAGCTAAAGGAGGGACTCAAAGAACTAAAAATCGATGGCGTGGAAGTCCTTGACCTGGCTCAAATCGTGGCTATGGCGATGGAGGTATAAAGAGATGTCCGTTTTCACTGAATACAAGAAGGAAATAATGGATGCCGCTCATAATGACAGGATAAGGGTTGCTTTATCCCGGGCAATTAAGAGCTACAGGGCAAATACCAACAGTGCTTTGAAGAAGTTCCCTCATACCATTAAGATGGCGGAGGAGGTCAGGGAGATAAAGGAGAAAGCTATCGGTGAGATGGAGAAACTTGCCCAACAGGCATGTGAAGCTATCGAGGAAAACAAGGGTAAAGCCTATATAGCCAAAACCGCCGATGATGCACTGAACATCATCGGCAACCTGGTGGGGAGTGGCAAACTAATCGTCAAAGGTAAGAGCATGACCGGGGAGGAGATTGAATTACGAGAGCATCTGGAGGAACATGGTAACGAGGTTTATGAAACTGACTTAGGGGAGTTTATCATTCAAAAATTGGGGTCAAGACCGATGCACATCCTCTCGCCGGCAATTCACGTGCCCAAGGAAGATGTTGCCCAGCTTTTCTCCAAGATTACGGGACAGGAGCTGCCGCCGGATATAGGAACGCTGGTGGCAACCGCCAGAAAGTTGCTCAGGGAGAAATACTTCCAGGCGGACATTGGTATGAGTGGTGCCAATGTGGTGCCGGCTGATACCGGAACTTTATTCCTTATCGAGAATGAGGGGAATATTCGCCTGGCTACCGGTGCCCCACCGGTTCACATTGCCCTTGTTGGTATGGAAAAATTAGTTCCCACCCTGGGTGATGCGTTTAAAGTTGCCGAGGTAACCTGGAGGTATGCTAATTATACTGTTCCCTCCTATGTGAGTCTAGTGTCTGGTCCGAGTAAAACCGGCGACATTGAGAAGGTAACCACCTACGGAGCCCACGGTCCTAAGGAGCTACACGTTATCTTTATGGACGCTGGGAGGACTGAATTAGCTAAACATCCTATATTATGTCAAGCCCTCTATTGCCTGAGATGTGGTGGCTGTCTCTACGAGTGTCCTATCTTTGCCGTAACCGCCGGTCATTTTGGAGACAAGTATTTTGCCGGCATTGGTGCTGTCTGGGCGGCAATGATTAGCCAGAATATAGAAAAGGCAGCTTCAATAGCTTACACCTGTCTGACTTGTGGCAGGTGTAAGGTAAGATGTCCCGTGAAGATTGACGTACCAGAGATGGTAGTCGCGCTCAGAGAATTGATAGCAGAAGGCGTTTAGTTAAGCCGCTGCTCTACTTTGGTTAAACATTTTCAAAAGGGGTGAGTTTTGGCAAAAAGGATAACTAGGGAAGAACTTCTAGCTAAAGCGCGTAAACCAGCCGAGGAGGCAATGAAGCTGCATCCATTTTATCGAGGGAAGATGCAGACTGTGCCTAAATGTGTGGTTCGCGACTTCAACGACTTCGCCATCTGGTATACACCGGGTGTAGCTGAGCCCTGTAAGGCAATAAAGGAAAATAAGGAAAAGGTGTATGAGTTCACCAACAAGTGGAATACAGTAGCCGTGGTCTCGGATGGCACCAGAGTCCTCGGTCTGGGTGATATTGGTCCCGAGGCTGCTATGCCGGTAATGGAGGGTAAAGCACTTCTATTTAAGTATCTGGGAGGGGTGGATGCAGTACCTATATGTCTTGATACCAAAGACCCAGATGAGCTAATTCAGGCAGTGAAGTGGCTTCAGCCATCCTTTGGTGGCATCAACCTGGAAGACATCTCCAATCCCAAGTGCTTCTATATTCTTGACACCCTGCGGAAGGAGATGGAGATACCGGTGTGGCACGATGACCAGCAAGGAACATCTGCAGTCACCCTGGCTGGATTGGTTAATGCCCTCAAGGTAGTAGGCAAAAAGAAGGAGGAGGTAACTATCACCTTAATCGGGGTAGGAGCAGCCAATGTTGCCATTGCCAGGGTCCTCTTTGCCGATGGTTTCAAGCCAGAAAGCACCATCTTCGTCGATAGTAAGGGTATCCTGCACACCGGCAGAACCGACCTTGAGGAGAAGCAGGTTGAGAATCCTTATAAATGGGACCTGTGCCAGAGAACTAACCCAGAGAAGAGAACCGGTGGCATCCCGGAGGCGCTAAAAGGAGCCGATGTGTGTATCTCATTATCTAAATCGGGACCAGATACTATTAAGCCAGAGTGGATGAAGACTATGGCTAAGGATGCCATCGCCTTCACCTGTGCCAACCCCATTCCTGAAATCTGGCCGTGGGAAGCCAAAGAGGCTGGGGTTAGGATTGTAGCTACAGGCAGGTCAGATTTTCCCAACCAGGTAAATAACTCCATCGGTTTCCCGGGTATCTTCCGCGGCACCCTAGATGTTAAAGCCAGAACTATTACTGACGAGATGTGTATTGCCGCCGCTTATGAGTTAGCCAAGTGTGCCGAGGACCAAGGACTCAGCGAGGATTATATCATCCCCACCATGGGGGAATGGGAGGTCTTTATCAGGGAAGCAGTAGCGGTAGGAATGAAGGCTATAGAGCAAGGAGTAGCTCGAGAAAAAAAGAGTCGCGAAGAGTTAACCAAACAGGCAGAAAAGATGATTAAAGAGTCTAGAGAGACAACCGCTCTCCTGATGAAGGCAGGCCTAATTCCTCCAGCGCCAGACGGGTAATATTTATTAGGCAATGATTACGGTTTACTTGCTACCTGTAGGAGAAAGGAGTGGAACTACATATGCGAGACATCGATGCTAAAGAAGTAACCACCACCGTGTCTCATCTCTTCCAGGAAGCCAATCTCTTTCTGCCGGATGATGTTCTGACTTGCCTTAAGCAGGCAAGAGAGAATGAGGAATCGCCTGTTGGGCGTGAAGTGCTGGACAGGATACTAGAAAATGCCGAAATCTCAGCCAGGGAGAAAATCCCCCTATGCCAAGATACTGGCGCTGCCGTAGTCTTGCTGGAGCTAGGTCAAGAGGTTCACATAACCGGTGGTGACCTTTATACAGCGGTGAATGAAGGAGTACGCCAAGGATACGATGAGGGTTACTTGCGCAAGTCTATGGTGCATCAGCCTTATTCCGTCCGAGTAAATACTAAAGATAATACACCAGCTATTATATACACTGATATAGTCCCTGGTAATAAGCTCAAAATTACTGTTATGCCTAAAGGGGGCGGTGCCGAGAATATGACTCGCCTGGCTATGCTGTCTCCAGCACGTGGTCGCCAAGGGGTCATAGATTTTGTGGTAAACGCTGTCGATGAGGCCGGCAGTAATCCCTGCCCCCCGGTTATCGTTGGTGTGGGCATTGGGGGCACGGCGGAAAAGGCCTTGATGCTGGCTAAGAGAGCATCGTTGCGGAAGATAGGCGAGCCCAACCCGGATGCCGAGGTTGCTGAACTAGAAAAGGAGATTTTGCAACGAGTTAACAACCTGGGCATTGGACCAATGGGATACGGCGGCAGGACAACCGCTCTAGCCGTTCACGCTGAGGTATTCCCTGCCCATATTGCCAGCTTACCAGTAGCAGTTAACCTGCAATGCCACAGCGCCCGGCACAAAGAAGCAACTCTCTAAATTGAGGTAAGAAAATGGCTGAACAGGCTCGGATGGTTGACATTTACATTATGGGGAGGCACTATCAGGTTTCCCAAGGGCTTACTATCCTGACGGCACTGGAGTATTGTGGCTACAGGATGATCCGCGGCTGTGGCTGCCGTGCTGGATTTTGCGGTGCCTGTGCTACTATTTACAACTTTAGAAATGACCCTCAACTAAGGTTTGACCTTGCCTGTCAGAAAACCGTTGAACAAGACATGTACCTAGTGCAGATACCATTCTTCCCCGCAGCCAAGGCTGTTTATGATTTGGAAGAGATAGAGGCAACTGGTGAACAGGTATTGGCTCTGTATCCTGACCTGATTACGTGTTTTGGTTGTAACGCCTGTACTAAAACCTGCCCTCAAGACCTTGAGGTGATGTGGTTTATGTCTGATGCCCTCAGAGGTGATATTGGTGAAGTAGCTATTAAGTCCTTTGACTGTGTGCTGTGCGGCTTGTGCGCTGCCAGGTGTCCACAAGGGTTAGTACCCTATAACATAGCCTTACTATGTCGGCGTTTGTATGGTCGTTATCTGGCGCCCGTCTCCAAGCACTTAGAGGATAGGATAGCCGAGATGGAGGCAGGTAAATTTGATGCCGAGTTAGAAGAATTAAAAAGGACGAGCGAAGGCAAGCTACGCCGTCGATACACCGAGCGTGAAATAGAACCGGCTTACTAAGCGGGATGGAGGTAACTAATATGTACCCGGCTTATATGGAAGAAAGTATCCGCCGAGTGGAATCTACCAGGCAGAGGCGGCTAAAAGAGACATTCCCCGGCATCACCGATGAGGAAAAAACACCCCTGCTGCAGCAATTTCATCCAGACTTTATCGAAGAAGGTATGCGTGAGCTACTGGTGGGACCAAACAAAGGTAATCGCACACCCAAAGAGATGGCTGACTTGCTGGAGGGAAATAGCCGTATAAATCCGGATAAGATTGACCTTGATAAGATTGATTACGACGTGGATGTACTAGTAATTGGTTGTGGCGGGGCTGGGGCATCGGCGGCACTGCTCGCCCAAGAAAATGGGGCTAAAGTCCTGTTAGTAACCAAGCTACGCCTGGGCGATGCCAATACTGTAGGCGCTCAAGCCGGAACACAGGCAGCCGATAGAGCCAATGATTCCCCGGCTATTCATTACTTAGATACGATGGGTGGGGGTCACTTCGCTAATATACCCGAATTGGTAGAGGCACTGGTAAAGGATGCCCCGTCAGTGATTAAGTGGCTGGAAACATTGGGGGTTAACTGGGATAAGAGCCCAGATGGCACCATGCACGAACTATCTGGTGGTGGTGCGTCAAGGTTGAGGTTACACTCAGCACGAGATTACACCGGCTTGGAGGAAATGCGTGTCCTGCGTGATGAAATCAGGAACCGGAATATAAATTATCTGGAATTCTCACCGGCAATAGAGCTAATAACGGATGATAAAGGGCAGATAGGTGGTGCCATATTGGTAAACCTAGAGACTAATGAATTAAGCCTGGTTCGAGCCAAATCCGTCATCATGGCTACCGGTGGCATAGGGCGGTTACACATTCAGGGTTTTCCCACCACTAATCACTACGGGGCTACCAGCGATGGACTGGTATTGGCTTATCGGGTCGGCGCTGAGCTAATTTTTATGGATACCATGCAATACCATCCCACAGGCGCCGCCTTTCCCGTGCAGATTCTGGGACAATTGGTTACCGAAAAAGTAAGAACTCTAGGGGCACAACTGGTTAACATTAACGGGGAACAATTCATCATGCCTTTGGAGCCGCGGGATGCGGTAGCCGCAGCCATTATCCGAGAATGCCAAGAGCGTCACCAAGGCATAGAGATACCAACCGGGCAAGTTGGTCTGTGGCTAGATTCACCAATGATTGATATTATACGAGGGGAAGGGACTATAGCCCGGGAATTACCAGCCATGGTTCGCCAGTTTAGTCGTTTCAATATTGATATAACCAAGGAGCCGATACTGGTCTACCCTACCCTGCATTACCAAAATGGGGGCATTAAGATTAATACTGATGGAGCTACTACCGTGCCCGGTTTGTTTGCCGCTGGTGAATGTGAGGGAGGGGTGCATGGTAGGAATAGGCTTATTGGTAACTCAACACTGGACTTATTTGTCTTCGGCAGAAGGGCAGGTAGAGCCGCCGCTCTGTATGCTAAGCAGGTAAAACTAGGCTCACTGACGCTTAAGCATGTGCGCCAATGGCAAAGGGAGCTTGAACAGACGGGCATAGCTGAATTGCGACCAATCTCGCCAATGTTGCTACCCGACTACGCCAGACATATGCCTGATTACTTGCCCGAGTACAGCCGGCAGGCGTTGGCTGTCGGTCAGGTTAAATTAGCTTAGGTATTGAGGAGAGGGATATGCCACAGCGTATTCAAACCGATGTTGCAGAAATTGAGGCTATTTTGAACGAAATCTTGAATACCAGAAGCCCGCCGGTAGGTCGGTGCCGACTCCTCTCCAGCGGCTTTAATCCCGGTCATGCGCTAAACATAACTGAAGACATTAGCGGGCACAAGGAATGTATTGGCTGTGGCAACTGCATAGATATCTGTCCCTTCTTGTTTCGTGAGCCATCTCGCCGCCAGAAGACAGAACAGCGCACTTCAATGGCACTGGAAAGTATAGTTGGCGAGGACTGCGACCAATGTGGTGCTTGCATTCTGGTCTGTCCTCAGGTAGATACTACGATTAAGAACTATGTAGTCAACCGCCGCATGGTAGAAGTTATGTCCCGCCTGGAGCAACGAATAGGCGATGAGGATGAGCCCGATTTGGACCTATTCCTGGAGGAAGCCGTGAGCCAAGCTTAACTTATTTGGGGAGAGGCGTTAAATGGATTTTGAGATACCGGAAGAACTAAAAATGGTACAGAGCCTGGTAAGAAACTTTGTTAACGACCAGTTAAAGCCCCTGGAGAGAGACATTCTGGGGCGGGCAGCTGACCTGAGCGATGCCCGGATGCTGCTGCCTGAGGAGACCGAGGAAAAACTTATCACCATGGCTAAGGATATGGGGCTGTGGGGGGTAGGCGTGCCCGAGGAACTTGGCGGCGTTGGTCTGAGCACCCTGGGTAATTGCCTAGTTGAAGAAGAGCTAGCTCAGACGGTCATCCCGTTCAATTTTGGTGATGTTACGCCCATTCTTTTTGATTGTAATGCCGAGCAAAAGGAAAAATACCTTCTACCAGTGCTCCACCGGCAAAGGCGCGCCTACCTGGCACTAATGGAGCCAGAAAAGGGAGTCCGCCTGTCCAATATAGAGATGAGAGCAGAAAAGGTAAAGGGGCACTACGTTCTCAATGGTAAAAAGGTGTCCTTTTCCAAAGCCGGCAAAGACTATTTTGCCATTGTTTTTGCCACTACTGGTGATAAAGGGCTCAGGGACGGGGTAACCTGCTTCTTGGTGGATAAAGATAGTCCCGGATTTAGTGTGAGCGGTGGCGAAGAAAAGACAGGATGGCAATCTCAAACGAGAGAGGCTATTTTTCTGGTCTTTGACCACTGTCTAGTACCAGCGAAAAGTATATTGGGGGAAGAAGGGAAGGCTTTCCATTTAGGTAAAAAATGGCTGCCCTCAAGGCGGCTGGTAAGAGGTGCTAGATGCGTAGGGGTAGCTCAAAGATTGCTTGAGGAATCAACCACGCAAGCTCAATCCTGGCAGTCATTTGGGCAATTTATTTCTCGGCGAACTAGTATAGAAGCAGCACTAGCTGATATATCTATCGGCATTCATGCCTGTAGACTTATGGTTTATGAAGCTGCCTGGAAGGCAGATAGGGGTAAGTCAATACGCCGTGAAGCGGCTATGGTGAAGCTATTTGCCACCCAAATGGTTCATAGTATTGCTGATAGAGTGGCTCACATTTTCAACGGACCACCCTATATAGCTGGACTGCCTATGGAAAGGCTATGTCGCCATGCTTTAGCCACCAGTGCCACCGAGCTGGCTCTGGAACTTCAGAGAAGCATTATTGTCAGAGACATTTTGAAAGGATTGAAAGTCTAATAGAAGAGCAATGACCAAAAAAGTTATGCTGCCATTAACTGATGAGACTTTGACCGAGCTTAAAGCTGGGGATAATGTCTTGCTTACTGGCATTATGTATGTTGGGCGGGATGCTGCCCACAAGAGGATGGTTGAGGCTCTGGAACAAGGAAAGCCTCTGCCATTTGATATTAGGGGGCAGACGATATACTTTATGGGTCCCTCCCCGGCTAAGCCAGGCCAACCAATTGGGTCTGCTGGACCTACTACCAGCGGGCGTATGGATAGCTACTCACCCCGCTTGATGGCTGAGGGGCTTAAAGGGATGATTGGCAAAGGTATGCGCTCACAAGCGGTGAAAGACGCCATGAAGAAATACCGGGCGGTGTATTTTGCTGCCATAGGTGGTGCTGGCGCTCTCATCTCCAAGAGGATTAAGAAATCAGAGGTCATAGCCTACGAGGAGCTTGGAGCTGAGGCAATTCGCCGCCTAGAAGTAGAAGATTTCCCGGTCACAGTGATAAATGATGTTTATGGTGGAGACCTTTACCAAGAGGGAAAAGCCAGATACCGGGTGGACAAGAGCTAATGAACCAATATGACTATATTATAGTTGGTAGTGGTATTGCCGGGCTTTATACTGCCCTACTGGCTAAAGAGCAAGGGAGCGTGCTCATTATAACCAAGGGTAGCATTGAAGACTGTAATACTAAGTATGCCCAGGGGGGTATTGCTGCCGCTATAAGTGGGAGTGACTCGTCTGAGCTTCACTTTCGGGATACCATAGCTGCTGGAGATGGTCTGTGTGATGAAGAGGCGGTGCGCATTTTAGTAGATGAAGCTCCCGACCGTATCACTGATTTGGTCAATTTTGGTGTACCGTTTGATACGCTTAACGGAGAGATTGCCCTCACTATGGAGGCAGCCCATAGTGTGTCCCGTATCCTGCACGCTGGGGGTGATGCCACCGGTGAACATATCGAAGTTACCCTGAGCAAAAAGGTGCGTGAGTCTAAAATCCAGGTGCTTGAGGATTGTCTAGCGACCGAGATCTTGGTGGAAAAGGGAAGGGTTAACGGGATAAAAGCCCTTGATTGCCGCACCGGCTCTATTGAGAAATTTGGCTGTCGCTTCCTAATTCTGGCTACCGGTGGTGCCGGCCAGTTATATAAGTTCAGTACTAACTCGGACATAGC
>JAUWYK010000054.1 GCA_030615865.1 Dehalococcoidia bacterium | reverse complement strand
ACCCATCTGTTGCAACACGCCCAGCATGTCCATGGCTACCCACGCTTCCACTTGCTTACCGCCTACGTAGCGGCTCATGACCATCCCTGTAATTGTAATTTGCTTGCCCGTGGGAGCAATGCCCATCAAATCGCCCTTGTGGGTACCCCGGCCTGTGTAACGCATCACCACCTTATCCCCTTCGGCGACCGTGTCTTCAATTGTCAGATGAATGTCGGGGAAAGCGGTGCGCATCATGGTCATGTATTGCCTGAAGCCCTCTGGGCCTTTAAAATCCGGCAAGCCAGGTTGATGCCCGATGTAGTTGGCGTCAACAAGCTCGTCCGCTAACGACAGGTCTCCCTTGTTGAGTACCTCTTCGATAGCACGGCGGGCATTTTCTTTGTTCTCTTCTGTTGACATGGTATTTCCTCCTTTCTTTTTAAGATTTCATTAGCACAGTGTAAACCAATTAAATGATACTTTGATTCCGGCTGTTCAATAGGCATTACCTCCTTTAGATTATCTACATAGCCCAAAGCAAAAATGGCCCTCCAAATCATTGGTTCCAGCAGGTGAAATTCGCCTCGCTACTCAGTTAAGGATTTCACCATTTCAGCTAGTTGTTCCACTGACATGACACGGTATACCTTGAAGGTGACAAATGGGACAAACCGCTGTAGCTTCTTTTCAAGCTCCATCTCACTTCCTTCATGGATGGAATACCCTCTGCCTTCGCCAAGAAACTTACCCCAATCAATGGTAGTGCCTTCTTTGATACCCTGCTTGGTCCTATCCAGCAGGGCGCTAAAAGCCGCTCCCCGCTCTTTGGGGTCAATGGGTAGTTTACTCGCGTCTGCTTCCCAAAGCAACAAGTACTTTGCCATAGTTTTTGCCTCCTTTCAGTTTGCTACGCTATCGTGCTGTTGAGGCGAAATAAGCCGCGCCTCGGGCTAGGAACTGAGCTTAGTTTAGCATAGGCATTACCTCCCTTAAATTATCTACATAGCCCAAAGCAAAAAGGGCACCAGCCACCGCTACATTAACTAGCGGTTCCAGTGCCCTTCTTCTAATCCTCATCATCTTCCCTACCCCGGCATCTATTGTTTATTAAGGCTACTTCACATGTTGGGGCTTGAGTATAGTCCTCGTTTAGGCGGTTGTCAATACCTGGAAGGTTGTTTGTTAGCTCTTTCTTCCCTCCCACCCGCCCTGAAGCCGTGTTCGGGGGCTGTGCCCCCAATCCCCCGCTGAGGGGGGGGAAGAGATTTTAGAGAGGGGCGAAGCCCCTCTCTTACCTACACTCCCCCTTCCCTTATTAAGGGAAGGGGGTCAGGGGGATAGGTTACTAAATAAGTCCGAGAACTTTCAGCTTTGCTAACTATTTAGTATAATATTAGTGATGCTAGTATTTGAGGGAGACTTAGATGGGTGATATAAAGAGTGCCCTTGAGATAGCCATGGAAAAGGTGGAGAAGCTGGACAAGGCGACCGATGAGGAGCGCCTAAGATGGAAATATATTCCGGAAGGGGAAAGGCTGGGAGCTAGGTATCTTAAGCAAGGTTGTAATCTAGTGGTCGAGCTGGGTAACTATGAGGAAAAGGTAAGAAGATATATAATAAAAGGTGCCGGGGATATACTGGCTAGAAATATCAACCTACCCAGGGACGATTTAACCAAGAGAAATAATAGAAGGGCAATGGATGGTCTTAAAACTATAAAGAGCGATAAAGTCGGTGTGGAGAATATCTATAGCAAGATAAGGCAAATCTTTGACCATTATATGGAGCAGGGTAAACAACAGAGGAGCCAGGCTTACCAGACATTAAAGGCTGAATTTGAAGCCAAGGTACAGCAAGCACTTCAGCAGCAGTTAGGCTCATCTGTCGGGATTAAGCTAGATGTAGAAAGGCAGCCTCAGTTCCAGGAGGAATGGCGCCGGATACAGAATGAGCTAGATTCACAATACCTTAGGCTTCTGGACGAATACAAGCAGGAGCTATTAGCTATACCTTAAGCTATGATGATTTGGGTTTGACGAGGAATCTAATGGATGTTGATGACGAAAGAATTAGACAGGCAGTTAAGCACACCGAGATATTAAGGCTGCCTAAGCGGAGTCTAGCCACCTTCGGCACCACAAATATATACTACTACCTGGTTACTGAGCCTGCTTATTCTGAGCTATTGAAAGATGTTACTGAGACGGTGATTAGGGAGGGTAGGGTCATTGCCGAAAGACCGAGGATTGTAACCCCCTATTATCTCTCCAGGCTGGAAGGGTTTAGCCCAGACGCCAGGAAGTACTTTGATATGCTAATCAGGGCACACGGTGCCAATGTTCCTGGGTTGTTTTATACCTATAAGAATGAGCCTAAAGAGCTTACTATTGTATCTGGTAACTTGCTATCGGTGGTAAATAAGCTAAATGATGAGATTGATAAGCGTGGCGACCCGCTGACCTCTATAATTAAGGGTGAGGATGAGCTTTGGGATGTATCGTTAATGAAGTTTATTTATGAAATGACCAGAAGCTCACTACGAGATAACGTATTGCAGATGGGTGCCAGAGGGCTTTTAGATATAGACTCCAGTGGTGTTCCAGTTGATGCCAGGCTCAGGATTGACGAGCTTTTTAGAACGGTCTCAAGGGGTGAGATTGACCCCAGTGAGCTAAAAGAGGAGCTTGACCGCTGGAACCTGTTTGAGGAGTATGAGGATAGATTCTTTGCCATTTTCAGGAAAGGACGATAGTAAAGAGTGGAGTAGCGTTAGATGAATTATGACCGGATGATAATACGACCGCCGAGCGAAGCCAGTAGCTTTCTACTTCCGGTAACTATCGGCTGCTCTCATAATAAGTGTACCTTTTGCTGCACCTATATCGGGGTTAAGTTTAGGATGAGGCCCCTTGAAGATATTAAGCAGGATATTGATAGGGTGGCTCAGAACTATAGCTGGAGCGTGAGACGTGTATTTCTTGAGGATGGTGATGCTTTAATCTGTCCCCAGCATAGACTGGTAGAGGTGCTAAAGCATCTAAATAAGAAGTTCCCCTACCTGGACAGGGTTGGCACCTACGCTACCCCACAAGCTGCCCTGATAAAGAGTGTAGATGAGCTTAAAGAGTTAAACCAGCTTGGTCTTAAGATTGCCTACATGGGTGTTGAGACTGGGAACGAGGAACTTCTACTGAAGGTTAAGAAGGGGGTTAACTATGCCCAGCTGGTTGAGGCAGGAAGAAAGCTAAAACAGGCTGGGATTACCCTTTCGGTTACGGTAATACTGGGTCTGGGTGGTATTGACGGTAGTAAGAACCACGCCTTAAAGACAGCCAAGTTACTGTCAGAAATTGACCCCGATTTTGCTGGCACCCTGACTATACTGCTTGTTCCCGGAACTCCACTGCATAAGGACTGGGAGGAGGGCAGATTCTCACTTATATCACCCTTCCAGTCTTTGGAAGAGCTAAGGCTGATAATACAAAACTCTAATTTTACTAATTGCTTCTTTACCGCCAATCATGCTTCAAACTATCTGCCGATTAAGATGCGGCTGCCTGAGCAGAAGGCAGAGGTACTCAAGCTGATTGACGATGTTTTGGCTAAGAGAGATATGTCTCAGCTTCGCCCGGAATTTACCAGAGCCCTATGATTAACGCAGGAGGAAGTAAATAAGGAGCTGGAAGAGATAAAGAGGGGATGAATTTCTTGCAGTGAAAATTTCACTAATTGAAGCTAGAGACCTTTCCGAGGCATGGTTCCTTTGCCTGCGTAAGACCTTGACTGAGGGATATGAGTATAAGATAGAGCGGGGGAGTTATGCCGGTCAGCTTCGGAAAGAGCTTGACTTTGCCGTTGTCCAGGTCAGAAATCCAGGAACAAGACCTTTAGTACCCGATGTGCCACAGGGTGTGCCACCACCTACCTCTATGGAGTATGTAGAAAGCTATCTTCCTTATCTTATGACGGCACATAAAGGCGAGGGGGAGCAGTATACATATGGTCAATATCTGGAAAAGCAGATACCCCAGGTAATCAGGATGTATAAGGAAGATGGCTATAATACTAACCAGGCTTTTATGGCAGTGGGCAATGAAGAGTCTATCTCCCTATCAGACCCACCCTGCCTTAGAGCGATAGATACCAGAATCCGTGATGATAAGCTTAACTTTGTTGTCTATTTCCGGTCTTGGGACTTGTGGGCTGGCTTCCCATCAAATCTGGCTGCCATTCAGCTTTTGAAGGAGTATATGGCGGGCGAGATAGGGATTGGCGATGGTGAGTTGATTGCCATGAGTAAGGGGTTGCACCTTTATGAATACGCCTGGGAGCTAGCCAGAACTACAGCCGGAATGAGATAGGGGGTTACGATGAAAGACATAGTATCTCAAGAAGTATTAACTAAGTTTCCTGACTATATTCGGGGGGTGGTTATTGCCAGGGGCGTTAATAACAGTGGCGAGAATCAACGATTAGTTGAGCTGCTAAGAAAGGCTGAGGATGATGCTACCCAGGATGAGTCCCTCCAGGATATTAAGAACCACCCCAGGATAGCCCCTTGGCGGCAGGCTTATTCTGATTTTGGGACAAACCCGAATAAGTCTTATTGCTCAATTGAGTCACTGGGTAGGCGTGCCCGGCGGGGTGACCATGTAGCCTATATTAATACCCTTGTCGCTTTATTTAACTACTTTTCCCTTAAGCATATGGTGCCCAGTGGCGGTGATGACCTGGGTATGGTTGATGGAGACCTCTGTCTTACCTTGGCTAAAGGTAATGAGCCTTTTACTCCGCTAAACTCGGATGTTGTTGAATATCCTGCACCGGGTGAGGTGATTTATGTTGACAATTCCAAGGTAATGTGCCGGTGCTGGAACTGGAGACAGGGTGACCAGACCAAGCTTACCCCGGCTACAACCAATGTAGCGATAAATGTGGACTGCTTGCCGCCGGTGGCAAAGGGTGAAGCCGAGGCTATAACCAGGGAGCTGGCCGATTTAGTTAAGGAGTTCTGCGGGGGTCAGCTAACATATTTCCTGTTAGATGCCGCTCGGAATGAGGCTGAGCTGTAACCGGGTTAGTTCTTGACCTTTATATGAAGATAAAAGTCGCCTGTCTTTTTATCGGCGGTTATGCCCATGCCCTTAAGCCTTATTTTAGTCCCAGGTTTAACCCCGGCGGGTATCTTAACCATTAACTTCTTTGTCTTTGTCTCCAAGTACGCCATAAGCCTCGTTTATTTCCTTAAATTTGGCTTCAGCTTGCTTCTCATTGCCGGGATTGGTATCCGGGTGATGCTTGAAGGCAAGCTTTCTAAAGGCTCTTTTTATACCTTCCTGGCTGGCGTTATCGGGGACGCCAAGAGTCTGGCAATAGTCTTTCATACCATTCCCCTAACTAATACTTAACATTTTATCACGATAGGATTATTATAGCACTGAAACATTTGATAGCGAGGGGGGAAGAAATAGGTTGTTAAACAACCTCGGAGGTTATAAGTGGACAAAATTGATGCTGTTTGCGACATAATTCTTCAGTCAAAGCGGGTCGTGGTCTTTACCGGTGCCGGTATCAGTACAGAGTCGGGTATCTCCGATTTCCGAAGCCCGGGAGGAATTTGGGATAGATTTGACCCGAGCGAGCTTAATTATCAGAACTTCCTTGCCAGCGAGGCAGGTAGAGAGAAGTACTGGGATTTTTCCAGACAGCTCTGGCCGACAATGGCAGATGCCAAACCTAACCGCGGTCATTATGCTATCGCTGAGCTGTACCACCTGGGCAAGCTGGATTGCGTGATTACCCAGAATATTGATGATCTGCACCAAAAATCTGGAGTTCCTGAAGAAAAGGTAATTGAGCTACATGGCACAATGAAGTGGGTTAATTGCCTTGAATGTGGTCAACGATATCCACGGGAGCAAATCCAGAGCCGGGTTGAGGCGGGGGAGAAGGTTCCGGTGTGTGACGTCTGTGGCGGTATCTTAAAGCCAGCTACCATCTCCTTTGGTCAGCCAATGCCGGAGAAGGAAACTCGTGAAGCTGAGACGAGGTCGGCTAGCTGTGACCTGTTTTTGGTAGCCGGCTCATCACTGGTGGTCTATCCTGCCGCCCAGATGCCATTAATAGCTAAGGATGGCGGTGCCAAATTGGTTATTGTTAACCTGACGCCGACACCTCATGACGGCTACGCTGACATAGTCATTAATGAAAAGACGGGGCAAGTCCTGGCTGAGATAGTGGAGCAGGTAAAGGCAAAACTGAGAAGGGGTTAGTAAAAGATGCACGATGTGATTGTGGTTGGTGCTGGTCCTGCCGGAACCGCCGTCGCCAAAAGGTGTGCTGAATACGGCTTAAATACCCTGATATTGGAAAAGAGGAGATTGCCCAGAGATAAAGTGTGTTCTGGTATGGTGATGGGACCAGTAGCTCATAGCCTCATCAGGCAGGAATTTGGTGATATACCTGACACTGTCTTGAGCCAACCCTCCCATCTAAATGGTTATATTTTTCATGTGCCTGGTATTGGTAGTCAGCGGATTGACAATCTCACCCCGCTAACTTGGAGGAGAGATTTAGACTACTGGATGAACCAAAAGGCACAGGCTAAAGGCGTTGAAATATGGCAGGGGGCTAGGGTTATTGGTCTCAGGCAGCAGGGGGAAGGTTTTTCGGTGGAGATAGAAAGGGACAAAGAAAGGCGAGAGTTTGAAGCCAGGTTTATAGTTGGCGCTGACGGGGCGACCTCTGTAGTCAGGAGGTTCTTGTTCCCGGAGCTTAAAATGAGGTATAGCCAGATATATGAGGAGTGCTATCAAGGGGAATTAGACTTGGATAGGAAATACTTTCACTGGTTTTATCCTCTGGAATTTAGCCCGGCATTTTTTACCGCTCATCACAAGGGCAACTTTATCGTGCTAGATTTTGGGGGCAGGGTTGGTCAGGTGAAACGCATTATGTGGTGGGCAAAAGATTTTCTGGCTGAGAACTGTGGCTTTGATATTAGCCAGAGACCGGTTTGGAGGGGTGGCTGTCTGGAACCGGTAATGTATAGGGAGTTAACTGCTTATACCTTCTTACCGGCTAGAGGAAATGCCCTGCTGGTAGGTGATGCTGCTGGTTTTCTTCTGCCGGTAAGTGGTGAGGGTATCGGCACCGGCATTCAGAGTGGGCTACTGGCTGCGAGCTCAATCATAAGTGCTGTAGAATCAGGTGAAAAAGCTGATAGGATTTATCTGGAAGGGCTCCAGGTTATGGTCTCCACCTTCAAGGAACTCTTACCTTGGTTTAAGAGAATGAGGGATGAGGTGGGGAGGGGCGGACATTCTCTACCTGAGGTTTTACGGGACGCCTATGGCAGCACTCTAAGGGTGTTTTAAGGCTATGGAAATAAAATTAATTGTTACTATAAGCATGCTATCGGTTTGTTTGCTCGGCGGAAGTTGCACCCCCGCCCGAGATTTTGATAGCCGCCTGAGCTCAATAGTGAAGCCATACCGCTTCAGTGTGGCGGAATGGGAGTTCAGGGCTATACCACGTGAAGCAACTCAGTGGATTTTTGGTAAGCATGAAAAGACTGATGACCAGGTCCAGGTGGTTACGCAGTATTTTTCGTTTGTTGAGCGAGTAAAAACCTTAAAGTCAGAAATAAAAGCAATCAATGCCGGTACCAAGCAAGGCGATTTAGCTTCGCTTGAAGCTGAACTGAATGAGTTAGAAGGGCAGAAGGCGGCCTTAGAAGATGTGGTGGCAAGGATAATAAGGAAACAAATAAAAGAGACCCTGGCTGAGCAGGGCATATTCAATCCAATAGATAAATACATAAGGTTAAAAGTTAGCTTCCCGCCACTGAACTTCAAACTGGAGAAACCACCCTATTTACTTGTGATTTCGCCTAGAGACAGAATAGAGAGCATGAGGGAGGTTACCCTACAGCGGAGCATTAGCCTGAAGGAAATAGAGGAGATTGAGGCTAAGGTTGATAAATTTGGTGTCTCTTCGTTAGTGGTGGAGCTTGGTGGCTTGGGTGCCACATATCCTACCCTTGTCACTAACGAGGCTAGCCTTCGGTTTACCGTTGATACTGTAACTGAGGAATGGCTGCACCACTATCTGGTGTTCCAGCCATTGGGATTTTTATACTTGCTTGATGTGACTGGTGTGTCCAGAAATTATGAAATTGCTACCATAAATGAAACCTTAACCAGCATGGTCAGCAAGGAAATTGGCTCCATAGTGTGCCAAAGATACTACTCTCAGTATGAAAATGGTGCTCATCAGAATCAGGCAGTAAAGTCAGAATTTGACTTTAACCGAGAGATGAGGGAAATAAGGAGAGCGGTTGATACATACCTAGCCCGGGGGGAAATTGAACAGGCTGAGCAATTTATGGAACAGAAACGGCAATATCTGGCTTCAAAGGGCTATTATATTAGAAAGCTGAACCAAGCCTATTTTGCCTTTCACGGTACCTATGCTGACCGCCCGACCTCTATTAGTCCAATTGGGGTTGAGTTGAAGAAGTTAAGAAGTCAAAGTGCTTCATTGAAGGATTTTCTAGACACAGTGGCGGCGATGACCAGTCGTCAGGATTTAATCGGAAGCGTCAAATAAACTCTGAGGGAAGACCTATTCCACGGTCACACTCTTGGCTAAGTTCCGCGGGAAGTCTATAGAACAACCCCTGAATCTGGCAGTGTAGTAGGCAAGTAGCTGCAGGGCTACTGTATTAACCACCGGGGAAAATATGGCATCAACCTGAGGCACAGTAATGACCGAATCAGCCAATTCCCCAATAGCCTCATTCCCCTCTCCAGCCAGTGCTACCACCGGCGACCCCCTAGCCTTAACTTCCCTGATATTGGTCAGCATAGCCTCATAGGTATTATCCTGAGCTACAATGGCAACGACCGGTGTATCACTACTCAGTAAGGCAAAAGGACCGTGCTTTAGCTCGCCAGCGGCATAGCCTTCAGCATGAATATAGGAAATCTCCTTTAGTTTAAGTGCCCCCTCCAGGGCTACAGGAAAGTTTATGCCTCGACCAATGAAGAATACATCCTCATACCCTGACAGGTACTTGGCGTACTCCATAATGTCATCCTCACTATCTAACACCTGCTGAACTTTACCCGGCAGTCGTCTTAACCCGGTAATCAGGCTGTCTCTTCGGCTAATATCGAGCTTAGAATGTGATAAGGCTAGCCAGTACAGCGCCATGAGCTGAGCGGTAAAGCTCTTAGTCGCAGCTACACTTATCTCTGGACCAGCCGAGGTATAAACCGTCTGGTCGGCAATTCGGCTGGCAGTGCTACCTACCACATTAGCGATGGCTACTACTTTGCCCCCCAATCCTTTTAACCTTTTTATAGCTTTTAGTGTATCTGCAGTCTCGCCAGACTGGGTAATAGCGATTGCCCCGGTTCTGGCTAGAGTCTGGCCAGAATAGTTGAACTCAGAAGCTAGCTCAGCCCTCACCGGAATCCCAACTAGCTCCTCCACAATATACTTCCCGACAACGGCAGCATTATAGGAGGTGCCACAGGCTAATATGAGTATATTTTCCACTCCGGTATCTGTTATCATCGCCCAATCGGCTACTGGCTCAGCCGCTGATAAATATCTGCCAAGGGTATCCCGTATCACCTTGGGCTGCTCATGGATTTCCTTAAGCATGAAGTGTTCATAGCCTGCCTTTTGAGCATCTTCTATGCTCCACGAAATCCTGTGCTGTTTCCGTTTGACCTCTGTGCCCTCTCCCCTAACCTTTATACTATCTGCGGTAATAACCCCAATATCACCGTCTTCCAAATAGATAACCCTATTGGTATAATCCAGTATCGCTGGTACATCCGAGGCGATAAAGTTTTCCCTGTCGCCTATGCCAATAATTAATGGGCTATCTCTTCTGGCAATGACTAATTTGGGCTCGCCCACTATCAATGCTATGATGGCATAGGAACCTTCTACATCAAGCAGAGCCGTTTCTATCGCTTTTTCTAGATTGCCATCGTAATACTTCTCAATCAGGTGTGGTATTACCTCGGTATCTGTTTCGGAAACAAAGCTATGCCCTTCACTGATTAGCTGCTGTTTTAATTTCTGGAAGTTATTTATCACGCCATTGTGCACCACAGCGATATTGCCTTTACAATCACAGTGGGGATGAGCATTTACCTGGGACGGCTCACCATGGGTTGCCCACCTGGTATGACCAATGCCTGCTGTCCCATCAAGCTGAGGCAATACTTTCGCCAGTGCTTCCACCCTGACCGCATCCTTATATACTTCCAAGCCACTGCTCGCCACAGCTATGCCGCAGGAATCATAGCCCCTGTACTCCAGCCTGCTTAATGAGCTGAGCAGAATGGGCTGAGCCTGCCTTTGTCCAATATAACCGATAATGCCGCACATAGTTAAAACACTAGGCTCCTGTCAGGCAGCCTACCACTAATCAGCCTCGGTGCTTGGACCTGGCTGTAGTTACCTACAATAACCCCCGGCTGGGCTACTACACTATTGCCTAGACTACAGCCCTCGCCAAGCATTGCCCCTATATTTACCAGATGGTATTCATCATCAACCTTAACTTCAGCTTGGCTACTACAGGCAGTAAAGCGCCCGTTTATGACGCAGCTCTTATCAATAACCGAGTCCTCAATGATACACCCCGGTCCGATGCTAACATCGTCGCCAATAACACTGTTCTTAATCTCGGTAAATGGCGAAATAACCACGTTGTTGCCGATACTGGTAGCTGGTAGGAGACATACATTTGGACCTATCTCGCAATTATCACCGATAACTACTGGTCCGACGATGTAGGAGTTTGACCGTATCACCGTATCTTTCCCCACTGAGGCCTGCCCTTTTAGTGAAACACCTGTCTCAATAGTGCCACCTAGACTAGACTGGATCTGGCGAAGCACTGCCTCATTAAGGCTTAGTATATCCCATGGGTAGACCACATCAAGCCAGGTGCCATCTGTTTCCTGAGCACTAATAGGATGACCCTGAGCTATCATATTGTTTAGGGCGTCAGGAATATCTAACTCAGGTTCAATAAAGCTAAAGATTTGCCTGGTAAAGGCGTAAATGCCGGTATTAATCACATTGCCTCTGGCTTCCTTTGGCTTCTCAACGATATCCTTCACTACACCGTTATCTATGGTCACCACCCCATATCTAACCGGGTTATCTACCCGCTTCACCAGCATTGCCTCTGGCTTTATAGCTGCAAACTGGGCAATGGTATCAGCTGCAATTAGATTGTCTCCCGGCAGGACCAGAAACTCATTTTCGGTTACCGCCTTAGCCTGCACCAGGGCATGAGCTGTGCCCAATTGCTTTTCCTGAGTTATATAGGTTACTTCAACTCCAAACTGCTCCCCTGAGCCTATCCAGTCAAATACCTGCTCTCTCCTGTAGCCGACCACAAGCACAAGGTTACGAATGCCATTCTGAGCCAACGACTCAACCACATACTGTAGTATCGGCTTATCAGCTATGGAAAGCATCACCTTTGGCTTAGTAACCGTAAATGGTCTGAGCCTTTGCCCTTCACCTGCCGCCAGAATCACCGCCTGTTTCATTACCTGCCTCCTTATCGCACGAAGCTCAAGGGAGCGAAGCTGCCTAGAATAGCCTTGAACCCGGCAAGATAACTCCGCTGGCTATAGCCCCGGCTCCAATACGGGTATTATTACCAATCATACTACCGACATTAATACAGGCGTTAATCCCAGTTTCAACCCCATCCCCTATGATAGCCCCCAGCTTGCGCCTTTTGGTATCTATGTTGGCTACCCATATGTGTTTCTTATCCAGCCTCAGATTGGCAATCTTAGTGCCGGCACCAAGATTACAGTCCTCACCAATAATGCTGTCACCTATGTAGTTATGATGGGGAATCTTGCTACCCCTCATAATTATAGAGTTCTTGACCTCCACAGCACTGCCGATATGACAACCATCACCAATAGAGGTGTGAGGACGAATATAGCAGTTTGGTCCGATGTCACATTTCTGTCCAATTATCACCGGACCGACTATATAAGAGCCCGACCTCACTACTGTACCCTCCCCGATGGAAACTGCTCTCTTCATTACTGCGTTCTCTTCTACCTTACCCAGGTTCTGCGACTCAATCCCTGACAACAGAGACTCATTGGCTGGTAGTAAGTCCCACGGATAGCTAAGGTCGAGCCAGTAACTAACTTCCTGATAAGAAATCCGGTGCCCCTGGTCTATCATTAGCTGTAGGGAATCGGTTATTTCGTACTCCCCCCGCGGCGATTTCCCCGTCTGGGATATGGCATCAAATATATCTGGGGTGAATAGATATAGACCGGCATTTACTATATGGGATGGGGGAGGTTCTGCCTTCTCATAAATATGGGCTACCTTACCCTTACTTAACTCAACCACCCCTAAGCCCTTGGTATCCCTAGCCTCTATTATGCCCAGAGTGGTATCTTTAGCTCCCATTACCTTTCGTATATCCTTGTCTGCTACCACAATATCTCCGTTTAACACCACAAAATTCCCATCTACCAAGCCCTTAGCCATCTTCAGCGCATCGGCAGTGCCCAGTTGCCTCCGCTGGGTGCAATAGTCTATACTTACTCCCCATCTATCACCATTGCCAAAGTAATGGCGCACCTGCTCATCACAATAGCCAACAATGAAGATAAAGTCGGTGATACCAGCCTTGCTAACTTCAATGAGCAAATGCTCCAAGATGGGCTTATTCGCTATAGGTAGCATTACCTTAGGTCTGCTGTAGGTAAGGGGGCGCATCCGGCTCCCTTCCCCGGCAGCTAAAATAATCGCCTTCACTCTGCCCCTCCTGCTTCTTCTATGATTATACTCTCCCGAATAGCTTAAATGCTACTATCCATATAGCTCGCATTGCTATAGCCACACCCCCTCAGGGGTAGTTAATTTCATTTTACCGCTATTAGCTCACCTTTGCACCTTTTCTTAGCTCGTATAGAAAAAGAGGGTTGACTTTTGCAAGCAGAAGCTAGGCGGTTACAAAGTACCCAAATCAGTGGAATTTGTTGATGCTCTTCGGCTTCTTTCTTACCCAAAAGCAAGTAGTCGAGAGCCATTCATTTTGGCAGCGTGACCTTAAGATTGTATCTATGGAGCGGGAGATGGGATTCGAACCCACGACTTTCTGCTTGGGAAGCAAGCACTCTTCCGCTGAGTTACACCCGCCTCAAAACCAATTGGGGACAGGATTTTTCTCCGTTGTAGCTTCAAACCTGTAATGACATCTTTACAACTTGTGTTGACCTTTTGACAATTTACGGTGACTTTTGAAAAAGCAAGAACTCACTCTTTTGCAAAAACCATCTATCACCCCCTTTCTAAGTCTGCCCGCCCGGGGCTTCTGTTTTCTTTAGATGGCTAGCAAACTTGATTAAAATCTCCTGCAAGTCGGGGTCTAGCTCGGAAGCCTGGTCCATTAGTTTAGCCAGTATTTCTATCTCACCTTCGCTGGGCAGTTTACTTTTTAATTCCTCATAGTGAAACCTCATGTGGACTATGGCGGTCAGCGACTTTGGTGTTTCAATCATCATTCTTTCTCCATTTCACCAAGGAATTGGGCGAAACGGGCCATCATCTTAAGCTGTGGCTCACTAAACTCAGCCACCAGGTCCATCAGCCTCGCCAGTGGCTGACTAAGCTCAGTACGGTCGTCTCGGGGTGTTCTATAACCGGCAAGGACAAGAAGGAGATCCTCTAGCGCCAGCCTTTCGTTGCCGTCTCCACCAAAGGCGTGGGCCAGCTTCCTGATGGTTTCTGCGGAGGCACGACCATTGTTCATGACGTCCCGAATGGTGGCGTGGCTTAAGCCGGTCTTAGCCGCCGCCTCCCGGAGTGACAAATTCTCCTGCTCGCACCTTTCCACCAACCACTGCCCTAAGGTTTTTGTCTGTTCCATTACCTCTCCTTTCGTAATAGTACTATTTTCTAAAAA
>JAUWYK010000096.1 GCA_030615865.1 Dehalococcoidia bacterium | reverse complement strand
TTCTGGGCAAACTCTTCATACGGAAACTGGTCTATATCGGTGGTATAGTGCACCCTATCCCGGACAAAGCAAAATACTGCTTCTGCCCCTTGCAGTTGGTCTGGATATTTGCGGGCAATCTGCTCACCCAGGCTGTAGGCTAAAGCAGCACTTTCCCCTACGCCCTCAAAGACTATAACCGGACGAAAAGCTGCCTCAGATAGTTGATAAAAACCGTCTTCGCCAGAAGCTCTGGTTCTACATATTCCCCAGCTATCAAATATATCGCCGTCCATCTCAGTGAAGTCGGCTGATGGAGTTGCCGACACATAACTGGTGGCGGTTAGTCCAGCCACCATTACCAACATTAAGCTTATCAAGACCTCAATTCTCTTCATAGCGGTCCTGTCAGTGCAGCGTGGAGTATCAAGCCAAAGAAAATGAGATAGCCAAAGACATAGATACCTACTGCTACCGGGCTTTTGTTGACGCTGACAAATGGTATTTTAGGTGTTAGTTTATCAACAATATGGAATAGGGCTATTCCGATAAGCAGGCTTACTACGAAGCTTATAGCTAATACACCCCATATTCTAAAATCAAAGATGTAGCCTAGTATTGGGTCTGTGACCGCAGTGAGTGCTGTAATAGCTCCGTGGACGACAAGACCGACCAGGATGAAAAAACCAGCAATAAATAATCCGGTGGCAACCGGGCTCTCTCCTATACGCTGGCGCTGATGAATATGAGGAGTAAAAGCATCTAACACCCTAATCCCAAGCCATGCCAGAAGAGTGGAGATGAGAACCAGCAGTATAACCTTAGCCAGCCATATCAAAACGATTACCCAGTAAGGGGCGACCAAACCTAGCTCATACATAAATGTCCTCCTTT
Organism: Dehalococcoidia bacterium; assembly: GCA_030615865.1. The sequence goes on along the minus strand of JAUWYK010000096.1, from coordinate 4,362 downwards.
ATTCCTAAAGTGGCCCTTAGAGACCTTCGGTAAGCCTTATTACTCTCGCTTCAGCACGCTCGGCATTGACAACTACAGCGATATGAGCAAGCCAGTCCCCCTCTTTAAGGTCTTCGAATTTACCATTCTCGGTGTAGATGTCTGCACGCTCCCACACATAGAGGGAAATTTTATCGCCTTCATTTTCAATAGTGATCCATCTTCCTTCAATCCTAATAATCTCTCCTCTCATCACCAACCCCACCCAGGCTACCCTATAATCAACATATGTAGCATAAACAATCTGCATGGAGTCTTTGGTTGGCTTGCGAAGCTTAGAATCTCGTAATTTTTCATAAGCCTCCCAAGAGCCTAAAACCTCAGCTACATGCTCCGGGGTCTTGTCACCAACCGGATAATCTACTTCCACAACACCTTCGACCTCTTCCATCCCCGGAGTTCCTTCCTCGGTTGGTCCAATCACTTTGCCGTAAAAATAGACAGCAAGCCCTGCAACCAATACTACTATCAGGACGACTATAATTGTCTTTTTCATTTCTTCGCCTCATGATGAGCCTTTCTATTTTTTATTCCTCTTCCCAGGCACCCTCACCAATAAGAGAGACGAAGCGGCAGCCGCCTAAATTCTGAACCATGTTCTTCTTCCTGCGTTTGGTCACTTTGCATAACTCCTGCACATAACGCGAGCCTATAGGAATTACCAGTCTCCCACCAATGGCTAGCTGAGCTAGAAGGTCAACCGGCACCCTGGGAGCGCCAGCAGTAACCATTATGGCATCATAAGGTGCCTCAGCCTGCCAGCCTAGAGTCTTCTCAGCTAGGTACACCACAACATTGGTATAACCCAGGCTATCCAATACCTTCTTAGCTGCCTCAGTCAAAGTCGGCAGGCGCTCTACGGTAATCACTAACCGGGCTAATTCAGCCAGAATAGCTGCCTGGTATCCACTCCCTGTCCCTACCTCCAGCACCTTTTCACTACCAGTAAGCTCTAACGCCTCGGTCATAAGAGCAACAATAAAAGGTTGTGAAATTGTCTGGTCTAAGCCAATAGGAAGTGGTATATCTTCATAGGCTAAGTCCTGCTCCTCTGGTGGCACAAACCGCTCCCGAGGTATACGGGCCATAGCGGCTAATACCCGCTCATCTCTAATTTCACTACTAAGATGCTCGATTAACCTGGCTCTTGCTGCTTCAAAGTCCATAATGGGCACTCACTGCCAAGACAAAGTTAGGCTAAAACCAAGGCTAGCACAACAAGAATAGCCAGCAGTATCCCGGCTAGAATACCGATTCTTCGTAACTCAGTAAGTATGTAGGGATGCCGAACAGCAGTCAGCACCGGCATCGGAGTTGGTGCCCTTGCCGTCGGAGCCGCCACCTTGGAAGGGATATCAGGCTTATCAGTTTGAGTGGCTGCTTGCCGCTGGGCAACTACACCCGGAGGGCTTCGCCTGCTCTTCTTCTTTTTACCCTGGAAAGAACGCTTCCTTCTGCCGTGCCGTGATTTACTAGGCATCTGGAACCTCCATATAGGCGCTTTTACTAACCTCACCCAGACTACTTAGCCCTGGGGTGGGACTCCTCATAGATGCGCCGAACATGTTCGGTAGTAAGATGGGTATAAACCTGGGTAGTAGAGATATTGGCGTGACCCAGTAGTTCCTGAACCGACCTCAAGTCAGCCCCACCATTTAGCATATGAGTAGCAAAGCTATGTCTCAGGGTGTGAGGAGTAATCTCTTTATCCAACCCGGCTGATTTAGCATAACCTTTTAATATTTGCCAGAGGCCTTGCCTGGTTAGTCTGTCACCACGGCGATTAAGGAACAAAGCCTGCTCAGCATCGTTATGCAATAGATGAGGACGAGTTTCTTTTACATATTCTTCTACCGCCAAAGCAGCTTGTTTATAAATAGGGATAAGCCGCTCTTTATGTCCCTTGCCAAAGCAGCGCACATAACTACCCTCGGTATCTATATCAGCCAAGTTCAAGGACACTAGCTCGCTCACCCTCATACCACTGGCATATAATAACTCCAGTATTGCCCTATCCCTTTTCGCTTCCAGTGTGGGAAGCTTGGTCGGTTGTTCTAACAAACGGCGAACCTGGCTGATTGAGATAGGCTTAGGTAATGACTTCCCCACCCTAGGTGAAGTCACATTCAGTGTCGGGTTGTCCTTTATACTGCCCTCAGCCACCATAAAGTTAAAAAAGGACTTGGCAGCAGCCACTTTGCGAGCGGCCGTGGTAGCCGCATAGTTCCTCTCCTTAAGATTAAGCAGATAGCTTAACATCCCTTGCCGACCAAAACTAGACCACAAAGGAGTAAAGCCACGCTTAGCAGCCTCTTCCTCAGCAAAGCTAGCTAACTGATACAGGTCATTGTGATAAGCAACTACCGTGTTCTCAGAAAAGCCCTTTTCCACAGTCAGATAATTTAAAAAACTATTAACAGCCTCTCTCAACATACTACCTCGCCACTAGATAATCTATGGTTTATTTTAACATAACTAAAAATAAATTTCAGCCCTCTTATTTTTGATTCTGTGAGGTCTGATGTATGAGTATCTTGGGGATGTAGCTGACATGGGCTTCAAACCTATTGACAATGGCATTAATCGTAGGTTAACCTTGAAGCCCCACTCTGAGGGCACAGGAACAAAATAAATAAATAATAAGGAGGGGGGGATTATAATGACTGCTAAAGTTCGATGTTGGTGCCAACATTGCCAGAAGGAATTGCCCCCCAGCCACACAGGACCATGCCCACATTGTGGTAAGACTGGGAAAAATTGTAAGGTAGAAATGAGAGCGACTGTTGGAATAAAAGCCACTCTGAGCGCTGTCCATGAGGCCCATTGGAGCAGTAACTCTTGGGCTATTTTAGCTATCTTGCTGGAATTGTTCTTTGGTTTAGTGTGCTTGATATATTATGGAGTTTATGAGCTACTTCCACTGCCCACATGGTTAAAAATTGTCTTAACCGTTATTGTTTTCTTTATGCTACTTATCGTTGGTTGGTGGCAAAATTACCGAATTCTGATGTTAACCCGCTGGTTAGACCGTAAATCTGTAGCTAAGAAAACATTAAAATCTAAATAAAAGGAAAAAGCGACACCCTGAGGGCACAAGGAGATAGTATGAAGTGGATGAGCAATGGAAGAAACTCCAAGAACCAATTAAGAAGTCATATGAGCCAAAAAGGTCGATATTATGAACCTTGTGGCTCATGCATTGACCCCTTTAGAACTTCCCCAGCGGCTGATAGGGGTTTATACTTCTTTCCATGGAGAATGACATCAAGATGAAAAAGACCAAAATACTTCTTGTCAACGACCAAAAGGTGGTCCGGCAGGGCACCCGGCAACTCCTCGAGCGGGAAATGGACTTCGAGGTAGTTGGCGAGGCTGGCAATAATCTGGAAGCGGTTAATCTGGCCCATGAGCTCAAACCAGACGTAATCATCACGGAAGTTCATATGTCCAAGATGGGCGACGTAGAAGCTATCAAGCGGGTCAAGACGGAACATCCCCAGACCGCCATTCTCATTCTGACTATGCGAGACGACGAGGAATACATTGCCGAGCTTTTGAGAGCTGGTGCCGCCGGCTGCCTGCTGAAAACTATCTCCAGCGAGGACTTGATGCAGGCCATCCGCTCAGTCCGCGCCGGGGAATTTGTCTCAGACGCAGCACTGATGCAGAGACTCCTAAAACGTGCCGCCAGACCACAGGCCGTGGCGCTCGATTATGGCGAACACCTGACACGCCGGGAGACTGAGGTGTTAGAGCTGGCGGCAAGGATGGGCAACCGCGAGGTTGCTGCTCACCTTGGTATCGCCGAGCGTACGGTCAAGGGCCACCTTACGAACATTTTCCAGAAACTGAACGCTGCCTCTCGCACCGAGGCAGTGCTGGTCGCATTAAAATGCGGCTGGATTAGCCTTGAGGATAAATAGATATGTCGATTGCGCAAGCGATAAATCACAAAGACTGGTTACCACCACCGGGGAACTTAGGGATGGGGGACTTTGGGACGGGTGGATGGGAATACAACATGACAGGGTGGCATGTTAGTCCGCTACACCACGGGGCCGAACTAGAGTATATCAGAGCCCATTTGCGGCGTCAAGACATGGCATCCCTGGACGAAAGTCCCGTAAATCCGATACTAAAGTCGCACACACTAAAGTCCAACACGCCGCCGTTTATGACCTCAGGGCGGCTCCCAACGACCCGTCATGAAAGTATCGGTGTCACCCCGTCCCCGCCAAAAAGTAGCAATACTTTTTGGCGTTTCGTATTCCCGAGACTGGTGGTAACCTCTTTAATGCTCATTCAAGGGAGGTTCCACCATGA
>JAUWYK010000036.1 GCA_030615865.1 Dehalococcoidia bacterium | reverse complement strand
GATGGTGATAAAGTGGAAATTTACTTGATTATGTTGCCTGGGGGCTAAACCTTTCACTAGGAGGAGGATTAGAATGGCAAAGACAGATATGCTCTGCCCATTTACCCATAGGTTATGCGACGAGTGTGCGCTTTATAGGGGCAGACATTATTACCTAAGTTTCTGTAAGCAGTATCGGGGCTACATAGGTCAGTCAAAGGAGAATGCCAAATCCAGTGCCTCAGCAGACATTGAAGCTTTAAAGAACTGGGTAGAGCCATGGTCCCGTGCTGGTTGTCGACCGGAAGCTGAGCTAAAAGTCAAACTGAAGGTTATCGATATGGAAAGTGGGGAAACCAGGGTTTGCCAGCTTGACGAAGCTAAAACGTGGGACTGGAGTAATCCACAATTGTTGAGAGTAGTTGGTGGTCTACAAATCACCAGCTGGGATAAGCTGGTTGAGATCTTATGTCATAAGGCCGAGAAAGGCTACCAGGAAGTAGAGGTTTATGAAGCCCCCCTTTTCATGCTGCTAGCGGGAGGGTAAACCAGAGCTGAATCATCAGGATGAGATGTACAGGAGCTTAGAAATAAAGATAAAGGAGAAAATTAAGATGGTCAAGACTCAAAAGGTGGACAGCCTTCGATACAAAACAATAGAGATACCGAAGCTAACCAGAGGCATAGCCAGGGACTCTACCGAGCTTATTGGGAATACACCCCTGGTCAGATTGAACCGAATAACTGAGGGGTTGAAGGCAGAGGTGGTAGCCAAGCTTGAGTCTTTCAATCCCATAGGGAGTGTAAAGGACAGGATAGGGGTATCAATGATTGTCGATGCCGAAGAGAAGGGGCTCATCAATAAGGATACAGTAATCGTTGAGCCTACCAGTGGTAATACTGGCGTTGCCCTCGCCTTCGTCTGCGCCGCCAGGGGATATAAGCTCATCCTCACCATGCCTGACACTATGTCTCAGGAGCGGAGGCAGCTCCTTTCCATTTTCGGTGCTGAGGTAGTGCTGACCCCAGGGGCAGAGGGGATGCCGGGGGCGGTGAGGAAAGCCGAGCAACTGCTGGCAGAAAACCCCAACTACTTTATGCCCCAACAGTTCAAAAACCCGGCAAATCTAGAGGTACACCGGCTGACCACCGCCGAGGAGATCTGGAGGGATACCGAAGGGAGGGTGGATATTCTAGTCTCCGGTGTAGGAACCGGCGGGACGATTACCGGGGTAGCTGAGGTAATCAAGCCGAGGAAGCCCGAGTTTAAGGCTATTGCTGTTGAGCCGGCTGATTCCCCGGTTCTTTCCGGGGGGAAGCCGGGAGCCCATAAGATTCAGGGCATCGGGGCTGGCTTTGTCCCCGATGTTTTGAGACTGGATTTGGTTGATGAAATTATTAAGGCCACTAATGAAGATGCCGGAATAATGGCGAGAAGGTTAGCCAAAGAGGAAGGAATATTGGCTGGCATATCTTCGGGTGCGGCAGCCTGGGCAGCACTGAAAGTAGCCCAAAGACGGGAAAGTGAGGGTAAGCTTATCGTGGTAGTTTTACCTGATACCGGTGAACGCTACCTTTCCACCTGGCTTTTTCAAGAGCTTTATCAGACTGCGTAAGGTATGTAAAAAGGGAAAAGGATGGTTATCTTGTTTAAGACCTTAAAAGAGGACATTCAAACGGTATTTGCCAAAGACCCTGCGGCGAGGAGTGTGCTAGAGGTAATCTTCTGCTATCCAGGATTACATGCCATATGGTTTCACCACTTGGCTCATTTCCTCTGGCACCACAGACTTAAGTTTTTAGCCCGTTTTATCTCCCATATCAGTCGCTTCCTAACTGGTATTGAAATCCACCCCGCAGCTAGAATCGGCAGGCGTTTCTTCATAGACCACGGAGTAGGGGTGGTTATCGGAGAGACAGCAGAAGTAGGAGATGATGTGCTGATGTATCAGGGGGTGGTCCTGGGTGGAACCAGCCTAAAAAAGGAAAAACGTCACCCCACCATCGGCGATAATGTGGTAATAGGAACCGGGGCAGTAGCTCTAGGTGCCATAGCTATAGGCGATGGAGCCAGGATTGGCTCAGGTTCAGTAGTGGTAAAGTCAGTGCCACCTGGGGCTACAGTGGTGGGAATCCCAGGAAGAATAGTAGAAGACCGCCATAAGCCACTTCTGGACTTAGAGCATGGGAGGTTGCCTGACCCGGTGGCAGAAGCTATAAGGCTTGTCTTAAGGGAGCAGGACAAGTTAGAAGAACGCCTGGAGAGGCTGGAGGGCTTAACCGGAGTGGCAGCCCCTACGGATGAATTAGCAGAGACAAGGAGGAAAATTAAGAGAGAGTTTAACCAGGGTGGAGGAATATGAGCCCCGAGATAATTGATGGGGTAGGTGAATGGTGAGGAAACTATCTGAGCTTATAGTTTTAATCAAAGGTGGTGGAGAGGTAGCCAGCGGCATAACTCACCGGTTACACCGTAGCCATTTCCGGGTTTGCCTCACTGAGATAGCTAATCCCATGGCAGTCAGCCGTGGCACTGCCTTCGCAGAAGCGGTTTTTGATGGAGTAAAAACCATCGAGGGGGTGACAGCACAGCTTGTTCCCGCCTCACTTGAAGAAATCCACCGGGTGTGGCGACAGGGGAATGTACCTATAGTAATAGACCCCGAAGCATCAATAAAAGACAAGATAAAGCCTGATGTATTAGTTGATGCCACCATGGCCAAACGAAACATTGGGACCGAGATTACCGATGCCCCCTTAGTAATTGGCTTGGGAACGGGTTTTTATGCCGGCACAGATGTGTATATTGTGGTGGAGACCAATCACAGCAACAACCTGGGTAAGGTGATATTTGAAGGCGAGGCTGAGAAGAATACGGGAACCCCGGTAGCCATTGATGGGCTTACTAAAGGAAGGGTAATCTGGGCATCCCAGGCAGGCATCTTTACCACAAACAGGGAGATTGGAGACTCAGTGGTTGCTCACCAGATTGTAGGTTGGGTTGGAGCCCAGCCGTTAGAAGCGCCTGTAGGTGGCATACTGCGTGGTCTTATGAGAAACGGGGTAAGGGTATCAAAGAACACCAAGCTTGTCGAGGTCGACCCGATAAACGATAGGGCTATCTGCTATATCATCAGGGACAAGATGAGAGCCATAGGCGGTGGTGTTCTTGAAGCTATAATGCTGAGATTCAACACAGGTGGCTGATTTTCAAGGAGTATTACGATGTTAGAGATTTATCAGGAATTAGTCAATGTAGCATCAAAAAGGGAGCGGGCAGTATTAGCCACTGTCATCTCCAGTCGTGGCTCTGCCCCGCGGAAAGCCGGGGCAAAGATGCTAATCAAGAACGATGGCACCTTTATCAGCACTGTGGGTGGCGGGGGCGTCGAGCAGCAAGTTCAGGAGAAGGCTATTGAAGTAATGAATTCAGGCGAGCCGCAAATAGTGCACTTTGACCTTTCTGGTAGGGGGGAGGAAGCAGCGATGATTTGTGGCGGGCAGATGGATGTCTTCCTTGAGCCAATCTTGCCCCTGGAAACACTCTACCTCTTTGGGGCTGGGCATATCTCGCAGAGCACAGCGGTGATGGGTAAGATACTGGGGTTCGGGGTGGTAGTGATAGACCCACGCCCTGAGTATAACAATAGTGACCGATTCCCCGATGCCGATTCACTGATAGTTGAGGAGTATGATAGCGCTTTCTCTAAATTAAACGTGGATGAAGACAGTTACATTGTTATCTATACCACTGGGCATGTTCTTGATGAGCAATGCCTGCGGTTTGCTGTTGGAACCAAGGCAAAATATATCGGGATGATTGGCAGCAAGAAGAAGGTTAAAGAGGTTAAGGAGCACCTGCTGCAAGAAGGGATATCCCGGCAACAACTAGATAGGGTTTGTGCCCCAATCGGAATAGAAATCGGGGCTGAAACCCCCCAAGAAATTGCCATAAGCATCCTGGCCGAGATAATTAAGGTCAAAAGAGGCTGATTGAGCTAAAGAGAAGAGGAGGGAAACATGAAATTTGAAACGCTAGCCATTCACGCTGGGGAGAGACCGGACGCAGCATTCGGTGCTGTCTCAGTGCCCATCTACCAGACATCGACCTTTGTCTTTGAGGATGTCGGCAAGACGAAAGGCTATGATTATTCCCGCACCGCAAACCCGACGAGGAAGGTTCTGGAGGATACTATTGCTCAGCTAGAGGGAGGGAAGGCAGGGTTTGCCTTTGCCACCGGCATGGCTGCCGAAGCCACGGTTATCCACCTGCTTAAGGCCGGTGACCACGTAATTTCGGGGGATGATGTTTACGGGGGGACCTATAGGCTATTTCAGGATGTGATGCGCAACTTTGGGCTAGAGTTCACCTTCTTGAGAATGGATAGTAGGCAAACGATTGAACAGGCGGTAAAGCCAAGTACCAGGATGCTGTGGCTGGAGACCCCGTCAAATCCATTACTAAATATCGTTGATATTGAGATGGCGGTTGATATTGCTAAGCGCCACAACCTGTTGACAGTAATAGACAACACCTTCGCCACCCCCTATTTCTTGAGACCGATTGAATATGGAGTTGACCTCGTTGTCCATTCCACAACTAAGTATCTTAACGGACACTGTGATGTCGTAGGCGGTGCCGTAGTAACCACTACTGATGAATTAACCGAGAGGGTTCAATTTCTGCTGAATGCTATAGGAACCTGTGCCTCTCCGTTTGATTGCTGGCTGGTGCTTCGGGGAATCGAGACCCTGCCGGTGAGAATGAAACAACATGAGGAGAATGCCACTGCCGTGGCAAATTATCTTAAAGGACACCCTGAAGTAAAGAGGGTATTCTATCCCGGGCTTGACTCTCATCCCGGGCATGAAATCGCTAAAAGGCAGATGAAGGGGTTTGGAGGGGTGGTCTCATTTGAATTGAAAAGAGGGGTTGAGGCGGTTAATAGCTTTCTAAGAAGCATTAAGGTCTTTTCCCTGGCAGAATCGCTCGGCGGTGTTATTTCTCTTGCTGAGCACCCAGCTACCATGAGCCACGCCTCAATGCCCGAGGATTATAGAGAAAAGGTGGGAATCACCGATGAGCTAATCCGGCTATCAGTGGGTTTGGAAAACATTGATGATTTGATTGATGATTTAAAGCAAGTGCTTAAGCGCCCCTGAAGGAGGAAAATTTGGGTTACGCCAGAGTTTTGCGTTGCCGAAAATGTGGGCAGGAGTATCCATTAGCTCCCCTTAGTTTGTGTGATTTCTGTCTTAGCCCGCTGGAGGTGAGCTATGACTATAAATCTATGGCTAAAGCCATAAGTCGGGAGAAGCTTGCCGGAGGACCACCGAGCATGTGGCGTTATCGAGACCTGTTGCCAGTGGAAAGTGAGGTAGTGGATATCGGCACTGGCTTTACCCCGCTGGTCAAAGCTGACAGGTTAGGTCAGGAACTAGGACTGGATGAACTCTATATCAAGAATGACTGCCTCAATCCAACATACTCGTTCAAGGATAGGCCAGTCTCAGTTGCCGTCACCAAGGCACTGGAGTTTGGATTTGACACCGTAGCCTGTGCCTCAACCGGTAACCTAGCTGCCAGCGTAGCTGCCCATGCCGCTAAGGCAAATATAAGAGCTTATGTCTTCGTCCCCTCCAATGTGGAACCGGGCAAGCTGGTGGGGACGGCAATCTATAAACCGGTTCTGGTTACTGTTGATGGAAGCTATGATGATGTTAATCGCCTCTGTAACCAGCTAGCAGAGAGATACAATTGGGGTTTCATCAATATCAACCTCCGACCGTATTACGCCGAAGGGAGTAAGACTTTAGGCTATGAGGTGGCAGAGCAACTGGGGTGGCGAGCCCCTGATTGCGTAGTGGCTCCTGCTGCCTCGGGACTGCTCTTTACTCGAATATGGAAAGGACTGGATGAGCTATCCATGCTTGGTTTAATTGAACCGGTTGATACCCATATGTATCTCAGTCAGGCTGCTGGTAGCTCGCCCATCGTTAACGCCTTTCAGGCAGGCACTCTGCATGTGCACCCGGTAGAGCCAGACACCATTGCTAAGTCAATAGCCATCGGAAACCCGGCTGATGGCTACTATGCGTTGATGGTCGCCAGACAATCAGGCGGTGGTGCCTGTGCTGTTAGCGATGAGGAAGCTATTGCCGGAATGGAGCTCCTTGCTCAAACTGAGGGTATCTTCGCTGAAGCAGCGGGTGGAGTAGTAGTAGGTGCTTTAAGGAAGCTGGCTGCTTCAGGAGTAATTAAAAGAAACGAGCTTACGGTTGCTTTTATCACCGGGGCTGGGCCGAGGACACAGGAGATTTTGTCGGACATTGTTCGACCGTTTACTGTCCGCCCTGCCCTGGAGTCAGTTGAGGAGGTGCTTGGTGTGCCAGCTTGAAACCTTTGATATTCGACTTGAGCTATGCTGACTCATGAAGAAGGGAGGATAAGATGGCCAAGAGACAAGTAATGTTTACCTTTCCCGAGGAGCTAATCAAGGAGCCCATCATCTATAACCTCAGTCACCAGTTTAAGGTAGTGACCAATATCCGCCGGGCTGATGTTTCGGAAAACAGGGGTTGGGTAGTGCTGGAGCTGGAGGGGGAGGAGAAAGAAATCGAGCAGGGTATAGCTTGGGTGATAAGCAAGGGGGTAAGGGTCGACCCGGTTACCGGTGATATTGTGGAGGGATAAGCAATGAAACGGATATACCTTGATTATGCCGCAACTACGCCGACTCACCCTGAAGTGGTGAAGGCAATGCTCCCATATTTTACTGATGCCTTTGGTAACCCATCAAGCATCTATTCCTATGGGCAGGAGGCAAAGGGGGCTATTGAGGAAGCCAGGACTAAGGTCGCCGACCTTATTGGTGCCCGGAGTGAGGAAATCGTCTTTACCAGCGGCGGGACGGAGGCAGATAACTTCGCCTTAAAGGGTGTGGCTTTCGCCAATGAGAACAAAGGGAACCACATAATTACCAGCTCAATCGAGCACCACGCCGGGATAGAGACATGCAAGTTTTTAGAGAGAAGGGGATTCAGTGTAACCTACCTCCCGGTGGATGCGTGTGGCTTGGTTAACCCTGATGATGTCAGAAGGGCGATTAGTGATAAAACCATCCTCATTTCGGTGATGCACGCCAATAACGAAGTGGGCACCATAGAGCCCATAACTGAGATAGCAAGGATTGCTAAAGAAGCCGGAGTCTATTTTCATACTGACGCCGTGCAGACGTCGGGGCACATCCCGGTAGATGTGAATGAACTCGGGGTGGATTTGCTGTCTATGTCAGCCCATAAGTTATACGGTCCCAAGGGGGTTGGAGCATTATATATCAGAAAAGGCACTAAATTAATTCCCTTTATGCACGGAGGTGAGCAGGAGAGAAGACGGCGGGCGAGCACCGAGAATGTCCCCGGAATTGTGGGCTTTGGTTGGGCAGCAGAACTTGTTCAGCAGGAGATGACTGAGGAAGCAGAGCGGCTAACTTATCTCCGTGACCAGCTCGTTAACGGTATCCTTGAACGGATTGACCACACTCGCTTAAATGGTCATCCCGTAAAGAGGCTACCCAACAATGTCAATATAAGCGTTGATTTCGTAGAAGGGGAGTCCATGTGTCTCAATCTTGACCTGGAGGGCATTTGTGCTTCTACCGGCTCAGCCTGCAGCTCATCAAGCCTTGAACCTTCCCATGTGCTCCTGGCAATGGGGCTTTCCCCTGAGCAGGCGCATGGCTCGTTGAGGCTTAGTCTAGGGAAGTGGACTACTGAAGAGGAAATAGGGCGAGTTCTGGAGGTATTACCCCTGATTGTGGCTAAGCTCAGAGCTATGTCGCCGCTTTTGAAGAGCCACAGATAGGAGAAGAGAACATGCGTGATGTGTGGTCGCTATACAGTGATAAGGTGATGGAGCATTTCAAGAACCCCAGGAATGTGGGAGAGATAGAAAATCCCGATGGCATCGGACACGTCGGAAACCCGGTGTGCGGCGATATCATGGAGCTTTACATCAAGGTAAATGACAGTACCATTGTCGACGCCAAATTCAAGACATTCGGCTGTGGAGCTGCCATTGCCACCAGCTCTATGGTCACCGAGATGGTAAAAGGGAAGAGCATAGGAGAAGCGCTGGAGATCTCTAATCGGGCAGTAGCTGAGGCCTTGGATGGACTACCGCCAATTAAGATGCACTGCTCGGTTTTAGCCGAGGAAGCACTTAAATCAGCTATTGAGGACTACCTTGCCAAAAGCACAAGAAAGGATAACGGAAGTGAGTGAAATACCTGAAATTGGTAAAATCTCCCCCGAGCTCTTTAATGAGCTGATATTTCCCCGCCTGGGGGCTAAGAGTGAGAATGTATTGGTGGCGCCTCAGCATGGGGTGGATGTGGGAATAGTGGAAATCGGGGACAAGGCAGTCTCATTTACTACTGACCCGGTATTTATCGTCCCCGAGTATGGCTGGGAGAGGGCGGCCTGGTTTGCCATTCACATCATCGTCTCTGACGCTGTTACCTGTGGGCTGAAGCCCAAGTTTCTATCCATAGATTTGAACCTACCCATGGGGATAACCAAAGAGCAACTGGAAATAGTGTGGGGTACTATGCACCGGGAGTGTAAGCGGCTCGGAATTTCCGTCATTTGTGGTCATACTGCGAGATATGAGAATTGCCATTATCCCATGGTGGGTGGAGCTACTATAGTCGGTGTTGGTGAGATGGATGAATATGTCACTCCTAGAATGGCGAGGGCTGGAGACAACATAATTATCACCAAGGGACCGGCTATTGAGGCAACGGGCATTTTCGCCACTATGTTTCCCCGGCTTATTGAGAAGGAATTTGGGCTTAGCTTTAGCCGGAGGGCACAGCGGATATTCTACAAGATGTCGGTGGTTGAGGATGCTGTGACTGCGGTAAGCGTTGGGGTGAGAGAGGATGGCGTCACCGCTATGCATGATGCCACCGAGTGTGGAATATGGGGTGGCTTGTATGAACTGGCTCAGGCGGCTGGTCTAGGAGTGAGGATAGAGAAGGAGCGGATTGTAGTCGAGGATTGTGTCGAAGAGATATGCAGTTATTTTGGCATTGACCCTTATGCATCTATAAGCGAAGGGACACTAATCATTGCCTGCCGGGAATATAAAGCCCAGGAAGTGGTGGAGGCTCTGTCTCAAAAGGGAATCAAATCTTCCATTGTTGGGGAATTGACAGAGGCGGGGGACGGAATGGCTCTGATAAGGGGAGGAAGGGAGGAAAAACTAGAGCACCCCATAGTTGACCCTTTCTGGAGAGCTTTCTACGGTGCCCTTGACAAATATAAATCTTAGGGGGTGAAAAGGTGAGCACAGAAGCTATAAAGCATCATCCACAAATTTAGTAAGGGAGGTAAACATGATGCGGGTAAACTTTCTAGCAAAAGTGATATTGCTCTTGGCGGTGGTAGCCTTTGTCATGGGCACAGTGTTTATTGCCCAAGGCGTGATGAGGAACAGTGAGCTAAAAGAGGCGATGCGGGTAGAACATATAACTCTCGGCATTGCGGATGCAGAGACGGAAGGCCAGGTAATCGACTCCTTGGCGGAAGCGCAAGAAGCCGGTGATACCATCAGGGAGCATCGCCGGGGAATAGCAACGTCATATGAAGACCTGTTAGGTGGGGGGCGATATGACCCCACGGACTCGAGGCAGTTGACCTACGCCCAGGCGTTGAACCTGGAGAACTATTTGTACCTTGCTGTGGTCGCCTTCGGTCTTATTACCGTAACTATGGCCACTGGCGGCTTCATGATAGTCACCGCAGTTACCCTTGGTATAACTGGAGTAGCGCTGCTTGGAGTATCAAGGGAATATAGTTTTAAAACAAAGACCTGAGGAAGCCGAAACCAAGGACTGAGTTTTCAGCTCATAGTCGCTGAGTAGAGCCTGGCCTGATGAGGTGGGAAGGGTAGGGAGGTGCTTTTGGTAGGCAGCTAGTTTGAGGTAATGACGGTATGGCTAAAGTGGTCGCTGTTTGCGGTAGCAAGAAAAAGGGCACTAAAAAGGAGGCCTTAGCTGAAGGTATCCTCAAGGAAGATTATGGTCTTGTTGGTGATGCCCATGCTGACTGCTGCACCCATCGTCAGGTAAGCCTGCTGGCAATTGAAAGTATTAGTAAGATGCGAAGTCTAGGCTTTGATGTAGGCCCCGGGGATTTCGCCGAAAACCTTACCACTGAGGGTATAGACCTGGTTTGCCTGCCCATTGGTACGAAAGTATCTATAGGCGATGAAGTTATTTTAGAAATTAGCCAGATTGGTAAGGAATGCCATTCTGGGTGTGCTATCTACCGTCAGATAGGCAAGTGCATCATGCCTAAAGAAGGGGTGTTTGCCAAGGTAATTTGTAGTGGACTAGTTAGGACTGGAGACACAATAAAAATAAAACGATAGGGATAAAATGGCAAAACGACTACTTGCTTTATTTCTGATTGGGGCTTTAATGATTATCTTAGCCGGGGCCAACTGTATTTATAAAAACGATGAAAAGCCAACTGGCATAGCTGTTGAATTCAATAATCATGCCGCTTGTGCTTATATAGCCCACGCTAAAGGCTGGTTCGAGGAGGAAGGGCTGGCGCTACTACCTGTCTTCCAAATTTACGAATCAGGGGCAGCTATTGCCGCTGCTTTAGCCAGAGGAGACATTCAAATTGGCTATATGGGGCTGACAGCAGCTATTATGACTCATGCTCGAGGAGTACCTATAAAGGTAATAGCAGGAATTCATAAGTACGGTTACGGCCTGGTGGCAAGACCAGAACTAAAAGAGATTGAAGATTTGCACAACAAGACCATTGGATGTCTAAGGGAAGGCACTGTAACCGATCTCCTGCTTAACCTTATGATAGACAAATATCATCTTAGGAATGTAACGGTTCTGCGGATGAGTCCTTCAGAAGAAGTCATTGCCTTAATCAGTGGGAGATTGGATGCCGCATTCCTTCCTGAACAACATGCAACCATGGCTGAATCCAGAGGATTTCCTATGCTCACTAGGAGTCAAGACCTGTGGCCTTTTATGCAGGGAGACGTTTTGGTAGTAAAAACTGAGCTCATACAGAACAATCCTGACCTAGTAATAAGATTAGTAAAAGTTACCCAAAGGGCTACAGCTTGGATAAATGAGCACCCCGATGAGACAGCGGAAATCATGGCTGGGCAATTGCAGGTCGCTGGAGAAAAAATCTTTCTCGCTAAGGAAGCAGAAATTACCATGAATTTAGAAATTACTCCCGAGGTTATATCCCGCTCGATGGATAGAGTCGAATATGCCATTAATATCGATCCAAGAGTAGTTCAAGATATAATAGACTATATGGTGGAGTTAGGCTATATAAAAGAGGGGATCAAAGCGGCAGATATCCTAGATTTAAGGTATCTCCAAACTTAAATACAAGGAAAGGGCAAGATGATGGAAAATGAAGTAGAGAGATTTCCTATATTGCGGCTTACAAGGGAGGGCAGAAGCAGCATTGAGGAGGTGGTTGCCAGAGAACTCCCGGTTACCATCATCCTAAACGACCAAGAATTGGTAACTATGCTCTGTTCTCCTACAGAGCTCAAATATTTGGCTGTCGGCTTTCTTTCCTCTGAAGGGTTCCTCAAAAGCAAGGATGAAATCAAGAAGATAACAGTTGACAACGAGAGAGGTGTGGTTCGGCTGGAAACCGTGGAGGATAAAGAATTCGCCCAAGATGTCTTGTTCAAACGGGTTATATCTTCGGGGTGTGGAAGAGGGGCTTCTTTTTACAGCGCTGCCGATGCTGCCAGCCAAAAAGTAGAGTCCCAAATGGAAATATCAACTGATGAAGTTTTTGCCCTGGTAAACGAATTTCAACATGGCTCCGAGGTTTATTTGGCAACGGGTGGTGTTCATAGTGCTGCCTTATGTGATAGGAAAAGCATGTTGGTCTTTAGCGAGGATATAGGCAGGCATAATGCCATTGATAAAATCTTTGGTAAATGTCTTCTAGAAGATATACCGACGGATGAGCACATGATAATCACTAGCGGCAGAATTTCCTCAGAGATATTGCATAAGGTGGCTAAAAGAGGTATTCCCATAATCATCTCCATATCTGTGCCTACTAACCTGGGAGTGAGGATAGCTACTGATTTAGGTATAACTCTCATTGGCTTTGTCCGAGGAAAGAGGATGAATGTCTACACCAATGACTGGAGGATAGTGACTGGTGGAGAATAGGGATGTCAAGCTAATAGAGAAAATCCTAAGCCTCAAGCGAGAAAGGAAGGCTGTTATTCTGGCTCATAACTACCAACTGGGCGAGGTTCAGGATATAGCTGACTTTGTCGGTGATTCTTTAGAGTTGAGTCAAAATGCAGCCAAAACAGATGCGGAAGTGATTGTATTCTGTGGGGTTCATTTTATGGCAGAAACAGCCTCTATCCTCTGCCCAGATAAGATAGTGTTACTTCCGGATATGAACGCTGGTTGTCCTATGGCAAACATGATTACTGCTGAAGAGCTGAGGAAAAGAAAAAGGGAACTCCCAGGTGCTACTGTGGTCTGCTACATTAACTCCACGGCGGAGGTTAAGGCGGAGTCAGATGTCTGCTGTACCTCAGCCAATGCGGTTAAGGTCATAGAAAGTCTGGATGCCAGGGAGATACTCTTTGTTCCTGACCAGTACTTGGGTCATTATATCTCCACCAAGACTGATAAGAAGATGATACTCTGGCCCGGATTTTGCCCGACTCACGTCAGGATACGGCCGCAGTATATCACTGGTCTCAGGCAGCAGTATCCCCAGGCTAAGGTAGTAGTTCACCCAGAGTGTAGACCTGAGGTAATAGCTCTGGCCGATGAGGTATTGAGCACTGGGGGAATTTGCCGATATGCCAGGCGAGAAGAGGTCAGCGAGATGATAGTGGGGACGGAGATAGGAATAATACATAGGCTTAAGAAGGAGAACCCAGGTAAGAAATTTATCCCTGCCTCAGAGCAGGCAGTCTGCCCGAATATGAAGCTAATTAACCTTGAGAAGATACTATGGTCTCTAGAGGAGATGACACATCAAGTGAAGGTTCCGAAAGAGGTTCACCTTAGGGCAAAGACAGCTGTGGATAAGATGTTGGAGGCAGGGAGGATATGAACGTAACCTTAACAACCACGTTTGGAGGCCTGTTTTCCTCCCTTCAGCAGTGCGAGTCTCCTACCCGGACTCGGGTCGCAGAAGGCAGGTGGGGCAGAAAGCAACGCCCAAGGCGCCCGGGCCAGCTATATAGGCCATAATTGGGCTAAACCGACCGAGCCATACCTGTGTGCACGGCAACTGACCGCTAATCCGTGCCGCGAGTTGCTCCACCTCTTTCGAGTAACCGCTGTGCATGACGATGGCCGTCACCCACGTGTGTCCGACTTTTTCGGCAGTTACCTTGATGAGGCGTTGGATACCTGCTTCCATGCTTCTATGCAGAGAGACCATCCTTACTCTTCCATTAGCAATGGTGACGAGGGCCTTGATGCTGAGTAGAGTTCCGACCCCGGCCAGCACTCCAGGAAGGCGCCCGGTTCTGGCGGTATATCGAACAGTCTTAAAGAGAAGAAAGAGGCCTGTTGCTCCGATAGCGGCCTCTGCCGCGGCAATGACCTGCTTGAGGGAGTCGCCTGCCATAGCTCTGGTAGCCGCCGCCAGTACAATCAGCCCCTGCGCCCCGGCTAGACTGCCGCAATCTAGTACCTGTATTGACACCTCTGGGATAACCTCCTTGGCCATCTCCATGGCGGTGCGAGCTGAATCAAACATGGCGCTCAGTTCCTTGGGGATGGTTAGGCAGACGATGGCGCTGGCCCATTGGGCCGCCTCGCGGTAGGCTTCAAGATAATCATGTGGGGAACCCGGTGTCGTGAGGAAGGGTTTGTCCTGCTCCAAGTAAGCATAAATGTCCTCCATGGGAACATCACCCCCATCGCGGTAGGTACGGCCGTCCATGGTAAAGCTGGGAGGAACGAGCCGGATGTCATAATCCCGTATAATTTCGGGGGGCAGGGCTATGGCACTGTTGGTGACGACAGCAACTCTAGTGGGCAGCAAATGACATCATCCCCCAGTTACTCGGGGCAACAGGGCGAATAGCAAGATGAAGATCACGACCACTATCCCAAGCCACATATACATCCCTTGGGCGTTTTCTTTGAGGTCGGTCAAATTGATCTTGACAATTTCCAGGCAGAACCCTTCGCCTCACGTGATTCATGGGTAAAAAATCGCAATGTTGTCCTGTTAAAGTTTGATAAGTAAGGTTCTCAGACTTGAGCAATTTCAAAAGCGTACTCCCAAACAGATACGGATTACTAGGCATGAACACATTGTCTAACAAGGTATACTTGATTACTCTCAGATTTGCCCCAGCTTTGAAGTGAGCCGCACAGGACTCGAACCTGTAACCGGCTGATTAAGAGTCAGCTGCTCTACCAGTTGAGCTAGCGGCCCACAATCCAGGAAGGCAGAGGGCAATAACCTCCTTTTTAGCTTTGAATCTGTAATGACATATTGACAATTTTCATTAACTTTTGTCGAATCAAGAACTCTATATGAATTCCTGCTTTTTGTGCAACCTTTTGAAATCTTTCACTCTCATCACTCGAAATTATGCCTACTTTGCCTTCTCTGTTGCACTCCACACCAAGCCGTATGACGAAAGCGCTTTTAGCTTAGTCATCTCAGTCATTTTCAGGATGTATATCATTATACGATAACATAATATCAATGGTAATTAGCATTAGTCAATCAGGAGTGTGGGGGCAAGTGATAAAACTATTAGCGCAATCCTTCTTCCTTTAATTTTTGAACTACTCTCCTTTGTCAAGAAACCGGTTCATTACCTATAACATCACGGTTCCCCCATCAACATAGATGACCTGTCCCATGATGAAATCCGAATCTTTTGAGGCTAAAAACACGGCTGTCCCCACCAGGTCTATTGGCTCCTCACGCCGTTGAATGGATTGTTCCGAGGTGGCAAGCTCAAATGTTTTCTCACTATCGCGCTGGCTTAAACTGGCTTCAGAAGCCGTATATCCTGGGGCAATAGCGTTGACATTAATACCTGAGGGACCCAGTGCTCTGGCCAGGGCGTGAGTCAGTGTATAAATCGCTCCTTTGCCGCAGGAATATGGTAAAAAGGCTTGTGCCGCGGGGACATTCGCGACATTCGAGGCAATATTGATAATCTTACCCCTGGACTCTTTTATCATAAGGGGGGCTATCGCCTTACAGCACAGCCAGGTTCCTTTTACATTCACTGCAAATATTCGGTCCCATTCCGCCACCATCCAGGCATCCCATGGCTTGGCTTCTATTCCATACCATATGGCAGCATTATTGAGGAGGATATCTACCTTACCATACTGCTGCATAACCTTCTCCGCCATCTTTTTGGTGGCATTTTCATCGGAGATATCGGTCTCCATAGCCACTGCTTCCCCACCCTTAGCCCTGATCTCCTTCGCCGTGCCCTCAGCCCTTTCCAGACTGATATCAGGTAAGAATAATTTGGCACCTTCCTCGGCGAACCTTAATGCGAATGCCCGCCCAAGACCACGGCCAGCTCCGGTTATGATAGCTACTTTGTCCTTTAATACTGGTGACATATCTCCCTCCCTTTAAGTTATTTGCGATTAAAACCGCTCATATTTCAATTCTTGTATATTTCTCCTTTCCTGCTACCAGGGCACGAATAAAATATCATACACAATTTCACGCAATTATTCTGCCTGACTTGTTTAGGGATTCTGAGACTCTTTGGCTGCTTCCTCAAATACTCTTTGCTCTCGTTTCAGAAACTGTTCCCTACCATCTGTGTATGCCGGAAGAACCCACTTAATTTCCTGTAGGTTCTGCGTTATAGTCGGAATCCAATTATAAGGGATAGATATCAGAATCCATCCCTCTTCAAATACCTCTTTTGCTTTCATACCAAAGGTCATCCCGGTAACCATGTAATTCACTTTGCCGCTTTGATATGGATAAATGTAAAGCCATGCGCATCCCAATACAGGTGTTCCCTTGGTCTCCCATATCTCCCCGGTCGAATAGCTCATTGCTCTCAGCACGATTTCTGCCTGGCTGGGAGTGGCGGTAAGAATTAAGAGGTCGGGCTCGAATGTCAATTTGTCTAATGGGGAGTAAGCGACATAGTTAACAATACCCCTCTTAAATTTTGGAATGTATTGATAGATTTTATTGTTAGCGCGTGGCTCCTGATAGATTTCGTATTTAGGCCCAATTAGCCCGGCTTCTGCGAATAGTGGCATATCCTCCATTCCCAATACTATTTTTCCGACACAATCCTCATTCTCTTTAGCGAAGTAAAACGGGGTTCCCCTTTGCTGTGCTTCTTTGATCATTTCACAGAAAGGCAGACTTTTGTCTAGTTGCTCCATTCCTTCTGGTTTGTTGAGCAAGAACTTGACGCCTACAGGCGGCTTCTCAAAATTAAATTTGCTATATATGGAAAGGTCTTGAGTTAGTGGCCTCATTTTTTTAACCTCCTATGATTTTAGAGTACGGAATGCCAGGCAGGTCACCCTGTACCGTTGGGCTGGGAGTTCTAACGGTCCCTTTTGGGTTCATTATACAACCTTATACCGGTAATCTTAAATTTCCTTTTTCAAATTCATCCAATATAATTTCAGCAGCCCACATAGCGGTTTGCATAATAGTGCACCCGCGCGTCACTCCCAGGAACTCGTGAGCCATCTCATCACTTGTCAGGTTCCACGCTTTCCCGAAATATTTCCTCTGTACATCCTTGCAGAGTACAGAATTATATTATTAATCAACTCAGCTAAACAAGCTTACTCCCAGATTTACGTATGAAAATGATTCTGGATCCATAGCTGGTGATTTCCCACAGATTTGCCAGCTACAGCCAGCCAACTCTTTATAGGCTATTTTGTGCCTGCTTCCACCCTTTGCCTCATGACCTTGTCTTAATTGGCTAGAAGTTCCTGCGTCAATGCGTCAATTTCTTCCTTAAATTTTCGGTTATGTTCGTCTCTACCCTCAGTGTACGCTGGAGGCACCCATTCTATAGCCTGCAAATTTTCTATCATACTGGGGAGCAGGTCGTAGGGGATGGATATAAGTATTATACCATCAGGGAATACTTGTCTTGCTTTCATGCCATGAACAAGATTGGTGACCATAAAATTCAATTCGCCGCTTATGTATGGATAAATGTATATCCAGGCGCACCCCATAACCGGGGTTCCCTTACTGGACCACATTTTCCCGGTTGTAT
Organism: Dehalococcoidia bacterium; assembly: GCA_030615865.1. Next base: position 1,422 of record JAUWYK010000036.1, on the reverse strand, counting down.
AGCACATTGCTCTCAGTAAAATTTCTAATTGACTCGGGTTAGCAGCAACAATTAATACGTCTGGCTCGAATGACAGTTTATCTAAAGGAGAAAAAGCAACATAGTTAACGGTATTCCTCGCCAGTCTTGGAATGTACTGATAGAGTCTTTTGTTGGCACGTGCCTCCTCAAAGACTCCCAACCTGGGTCCCACTTGCCCGCTCTCGAAAATTGGCTCAGGCTCCACCATGCCCAATAGTATCGGTCCTACGCACTCGAAATTCTCCTTTATGGCGTAAAAAGAGCTTCCCTCTTGTGCTTCTTTAAGCATCTCGCAAAAAGCTAGATTCTTATCCAGCCTCTCGATTCCATCCGGTTTCATGAGTAAGAACTTAACGCCTATAGGCTTCCTTTCAAAATTAAATTTGTTAAATATGGATAAGTCTCGCTGGATTGAACTCATATTAACCTCCTCCCTTTTAAATGTTAATGTGATAATTGCATTATAAAAATTAAAATTTTCCTTGTCAATACGCATGAGGTGCCTTCAGGGAGCTATCGCTGCTTGTTTTGGGAGCTCATTAACAATTGACAATCAGCGAGTAGAAATATAATATAACTGTAATAGCTGATATCGGCAATCCCGGGCTAACTCGGGCAACCCTGATCTAGGGCTACTGACAAACAAAACAAGGAGGGAAAGTATGGCAAGAGGCTATATGGGAAAGATGCTGATGGTGGATCTTTCCAAAAATGAGCTAAAGGACGAGGTGCTCGACGAAAAGCTTGGCCGCCAGTTTATTGGAGGCTATGGCATTGGCGCTAGAATCCTCTTCAGCCGGCAAAAGGCTGGTGTTGACCCATTGGGCCCAGGTAATATTTTTGGTATTGTCACAGGTCCATTTACTGGTACCCCGGCACTTTCGGGTACGAGGCACACCGTAGTGGGGAAATCACCGTTGACAGGGGGCTGGGGCGATGCCAATTCAGGTGGTTATTTCGGTTCTCATATGAAGTTCGCCGGCTACGATGCGGTGTTCTTTACCGGCATATCAGAAAAGCCGGTTTACCTCTTTATTAATAATGGTAAAGCCGAGCTGAGAGATGCTGCCTATCTGTGGGGGAAGGATACTCGCCAAACCGAAGACATACTCAAGTCTGAATTGGGCAAGGATGTGGAAGTAGCTTGCATTGGCCAATCAGGAGAGAATCTCTCTCTCATCTCGGCGGTTTTAAACAGGAGCAGAACCGCTGCTCGTTCCGGTTTGGGCGCCGTGATGGGTTCAAAAAAGCTTAAGGCAGTGGCGGTGAAGGGCAACATGAAGGTTCCTGTCGCCGATGAAACAAGAGTTAAGGAGCTGAGAAAAAAGTACCTGGGTGAACTGGGAGGGCATATTGTCTGGTTAAAGCCGACAGGCACGCCGTTCCTCACTGTTATCAACG
>JAUWYK010000114.1 GCA_030615865.1 Dehalococcoidia bacterium | reverse complement strand
TTGGCCAACAAGGAGCAGATCCTCGATCGCGTTCAACTGCGGGCCGAGGAATATAACTTTATTACCAAGAATTGTGCCCAGGGCACAGCGCTTGCCCTGATGGAAGAATTCGGTCTGGGCAATATGGAGATCATTAAGGCCTTGACCCCATTTCCCGGTGTCGGCGGGACCGGCGAGATATGTGGGGGCATAACTGGGAGTCTGATTACCTTTGGGCTCTATTTTGGCAGTGATGACCGACTGGATTTTGAAACGATGAATAACACTATCATGACTGCCCAGAAATTTATGGCCTTCTTCGAAGGCGAAATAGGTCATATGTATTGCGCTGACATCATAGAAACGGTGATACTTGGACATAGACTAAATCCCGGGGAAAGCGAAGAGGCTATGGTGGCCTTCACCAACGAGAAGGGTTTTGAGAAGTGTGGCCTGCCTCCGGGGATAGGTGTCAGGCTTGCCGCTGAGTTTATTATCGATAGCATGAAATGACGCCATAGGCATTTCACGTCTCGCCCCCCTTTTTACAGGCGCGGAGGCATGAATGAGTGTTTTATTAATCATTTTGACCTATTTTGCCTATGTGTTCATTGTCGCGATGTATTCCGTGAAGTTGATTAAGATTGCCAGAATGCCTGTGCACCTGAGGTGGGAACTGTATCCAGTAATTCACGAAACGAAACGTAAATATGGTGTTTCGTATTATGAGGATTTGGAGCGATGGACGAAGCATCGTCGCCAGACGGTGTTGAAGGGCACCCTTTTTCTCTTAAAGGAGTACTTCTGCTTTGGGGAATACTTTCACCGCAATCGAGGGTATTGGTTCGTGTTGTTACCCTGGCACATCGGGTTCATCCTAATTATCACTTTTCACATACTGTGTTTTTTTGGTGCGTTAGCCATAGTTGCCGGTGTTCCAGTATCTGCTGAATCAGCTATCAGCTTGGGAAGAATACTCTATTTTTTGATCCTACTAACGGGGGTTGTTAGCTTTGTCACTGGTTCTTTTGGGAGTGTTGGTCTGCTCATCAAAAGACTGCGCGACAAAGATTTAAGAGCTTTTGCCACGCCTCAAAATTACTTTAATTACTTATTTACCCTGGCGGTTTTTGTAAGTGGCTTATATGCCTGGTATTTTGTGGACCCAACCCTCTCTGGATACAGGGAATTCTGGAAAGGGATGGTTACACTGAGCCCGGCACGTGTTGAGTACGCGACGGCCATTCATATCATACTTTTCGCGTTGTTTTTAATCTACCTGCCATTCACTCGCTCCTTGCATTACATCACTAAGTTTTTTGCCTACTTTTGGGTACGGTGGGATGATAAACCACAGGATGAGAAGATGAAAAAGGAGCTGCGTGGTCTTCTGGCTCAGCCGGTTAGCTGGTCGGCTACCCATGTAAAAGCCGATGGCAAGAAAAACTGGGTAGACGTTACCACAGAGGAAATGAGTGATGAAAAAGAATCTTAAATTAACCGATATTTCCAAAGATGGCGATACCCAGCTCACCGAGATTAATATTGATGAGCTGATACCATTACCACCACCCTATGATAAGATAGAGGAATTGCCGGGGTGGAAGAGGCTTACCGAAGACCAGAAAGAAAGACTGGTATGCAATCTTGATGGTTTTGTTGCCCTCGGCCTTCCCAAGCCGAAGGATAAAGAGGAAGAAAAGAAGTATGTCGAGCAGTTTGTTTCGGGATTAAAAAAGCTCCTGAGTCGGGAGAACAACTGGACATTTCTGCAGCCTCTGTTGCTTTCCATAGATTATTGTGCCCAGTGCCAGACATGCAATGATGCCTGTCCAATTTACCTTGCCAGCGGCAAGAATGAGCTCTATCGTCCAACCTATCGCTCTGAAATCTTCAGGCGCCTGGTTAACAAATATGTAAAGCCTGGAGGAAAGCTACGGGCAAAGCTCAATAGGGGGGATATTGAGCTCAACTGGACCACCGTAACCAGGCTGTACGAATTGAGCTATCGATGTACTCTCTGCCGTCGCTGTGCCCAGTTCTGTCCCATGGGTGTTGATAACGGTCTTATCACCCGTGAACTGCGCAAACTCTTCAGCCAGGAACTGGGCTGGGCTCCGAAAGAGCTCCACGAGAAGGGCACGGTGCTCCAGCTTGAGGTCGGCTCCCCCACCGGGATGAAGCCGCATGT
>JAUWYK010000061.1 GCA_030615865.1 Dehalococcoidia bacterium | reverse complement strand
CTATACTTAGGGTTACTGAACAAGGCAGGAGCAAGCTCGAAGATGTCGTCGTTAGGGAATTTTCTCTCACTATCATCCTCAATAACCAGGAGCTGGTAACCCTACTCTGCTCTCCTGCAAGTCTAAAGTATTTGGCTGTTGGCTTTCTTCTTTCCGAGGGATTAATAAGCAGCAAAGACGATATCAAAAAGATAGTAGTCGATGACCAGAGAGGCATTGTACAGGTGGAAACTGAAAAGGATAACGAGTTTGCCACCGAGCTTCCATTTAAACGGCTTGTAACCTCAGGGGGTGGGAGAGGAGCTCTTTTTTATAATGCCCCTGATGCCCAAGGTCAGGCAAAGGTAGAATCTGATATTGAGATATCAGCCCATGAGGTCTTCGCCCTGATGGATAAGTTTGTTCAGTGCTCCGAAGCGTTTAAGGTAACAGGTGGTGTTCACAGTGCCGCCCTGTGTAGTACAAAGGACATCCTAGTCTTCAGTGAAGACATAGGCAGGCATAATGCTATTGATAAAATCTTTGGCGAATGTGTTCTGAAAGGCATACCGACAGAGGGGAGCATAATAATCACCAGCGGAAGGGTGTCGTCAGAGATATTGCTCAAGGTGGCTAGAAGAAATATTCCTCTGCTTATCTCCAAATCTGCTCCCACTGACTTGGGGGTGAGGTTAGCCAATGATTTGGGCATGACTCTCATTGGCTTCGTCCGGGGAAGGAGGATGAACGTCTATACTAACGGATGGAGGGTAGTAGCTAAATAGGGGAAGGTAAGTAAATTGCAAGAGTTTGCTGATATAGTCCTCTTTATTACTACAGCTAACACTGAGGAAGCGCAGCGAATAGCTAAGGTACTGCTTAATGAAAGGAAGGCAGCCTGTGTAAATATCGTGCCCGAGATTAGCTCACTCTTCTGGTGGCAAGATAAGCTCGATTCAGCACAGGAGAGCCTTCTAATCATCAAAACTAAAGCATCAGTATTAAATGAAATTGTTAGATTGGTTAGGGAGATTCATAGCTATGATATTCCTGAAATAATCGCTTTGCCCATTATCGGTGGCAATCAAGATTATCTGGAGTGGATGGGTAAAGAGATAAAATAAATTATCAGGAGATTGGTTGAAGATAGCCATGGCTGAAATTTCAATGGAACGCACAATCAAAGTCCGTTTTTTTGTCGGGGAAAGCAAAGAGGTATCTGTTGAGGAGGCAAAGAGAATTTTGGAGGAGATCTACAATGACCCTCTTGGTGGACTCGTAGCCGATGGGAAAACCAACGAGGTTATTTGGCAGATAGGCTCAGATGTGGAAGAAATTATTGTTTTAGAAACGATGCTTGGTGGGGGCTAGCATATTATAAGGGGAGTAATAAGTGGAATGCTTACCAGAGGTGAACTGGAAAGGTATAACAGGCAAATAATAATTAGGGGATTCGGGGAGGAAGGGCAACAAAAGCTTAAACGGGCAAAGGTCTTTATTGCCGGTGCTGGCGGGCTTGGCTCTGCTGCATCCATGTATTTGGCAGCAGCCGGGGTAGGAGTAATACGGGTAGTTGACCATGATAGGGTAGAGCTTAGTAATCTGAATAGGCAGGTTTTGCACTGGGATGAGGACATAGGTAGGAGGAAGGTTGTTTCGGCTACCGAGAAGCTAAAGAAGCTGAACCAAGAGGCGGAAATAGAAGCTATAGAGGAAATGATAACCGAAGCCAATATTTCTCAGCTTGTGGCTGACTTTGACTTAATAGTTGATGCCATGGATAACTTGCCAACGAGATATTTACTAAATAAGGTGGCTCTAGAGAAAAATATCCCTTTCTTTCATGGGGCAGTGTATGGCTTTGAGGGAAGGGCAATGACTATAATCCCAGGCAAAACAGCCTGTCTGAGATGCGTGTACCGGGGAACCATTCCTGAGGAGAAATTCCCAGTGATTGGGGTTACACCGGCGGTTATCGGCTGCATCCAGGCAACAGAGGTAATAAAGTACATCGTGGGAACTGGTCAACTATTAACCAATAGACTGTTAATCTACGATGGACTGAATATAAAATTTACTGAGTTTAGGGTTAAGAAAGACCCGAATTGCGAGCATTGTGGCAATTTGGGAGGTAAGGAGACCAGTGAGCATTAAGATAAACATTCACCCCTTCTTTTCTCATCTTACCAATGACCAGGATGTAGTCGAGGTTAACGGGAGCACTGTTGGTCAGTGCCTTGAGCAGTTGATTGCCCGATTCCCTGAGACTAAGAATTGGCTTTTCGGAAAGGATGGTAATTTGCTCAGACTCGTTGATATCTATGTCAACGGGGAGAGTGCTTACCCAGAGGAGCTAGCCAAGCCGGTTAAGGACGGGGATGAGCTTCATATCGTAGTGATAATTGCTGGAGGGTGAGGCGAAGGGAAATGCTAACAGGGAGATATTGAAGAATAATGGAACGAGAAAATAGTTTATTTTTCGCTTCTCCCTCCTTATAAGAATCTAGTAAGCCTCAGTTAATATACTACTCCATTCCCCAAGAAACAAGAACGGGTTTAATTAAGGAGACGGCTCAAGTCCTAATTCAATGCGCACCCGTTTGCGAAATTCCTCTGCACCTGGTTGAAGCGTTGGAAGAACCCACGGCATATCCTGCAAATTCCGTAGTATAGAAGGCAACAACTCAAAGGGAATAGATATAAGCACCAGCCCCTCTGGAAACACTTTTCTGGCTTTCATTCCAGTGCCAAAACCAGTGATGGTATAATTTAACTCCCCGGTTACATATGGGTAAATAAGAGTCCATGCGCATCCCACCGCGGCTGTGAACTTGCTCGACCACATTTTTCCAGTTGTGTAGCTCATTGCTCTCAGCAAAATCTCGGCCTGACTGACATCAGCGGCAAGAACTAAGACATCCGGCTCGAAAGACAATCTATCTAAGGTGGAAAAGGCAACATAGTTAATCGAATTTTTTTGAAGTTTTGGAACAAAGAAATACAGTCTCCTTGCAGCACGTGGTGTTTTAAAAATTTTTAATGCAGCTCCAAATTCTCCGCTTATGTAGGGTTGTAGAGCGTCTTCCATCCCCAATAGATACGGTCCTGCCTCACAGGTATGGTTTTCTGAACCGGCATAGAAAGGGCTTCCTTCTCGTGCTTTCTTGAGCATCTCGCAAAAGGACATATTTTCGTCTAGCCTATCAACTCCATCTGGTCGCTTAACCAAGAAGCCAACGGCTACAGGTTTTACCGGAAAATCAAATTTGCTCAATATAGCTAAATCCTGTTCAGTAAAAGTCATTTCAACCTCCTATTTTCTTCGATACTAAATCTGCTCTGAGGCAATACAAGCTCCGGTGGCACCCAAGTTATGTCTGGGAGAGCTATCCCTTTGTCAGCAGTGGGTTGTCTCAGGGTATTTTACGCCATGGCTGTTTATGAAGCAAGACCACGACATCGCCATACAATATTTTCAACTTCCCTGGTCAATAACTTTGAGATTCTATCTTCTTGACTCGAAATCAGCTCTCACCTTGCAATTTTTGTCCGTTTTGCTATTGACATTTAGGATTAAATAGTTTATTGTTTGTAAACAAAAAAGGAGGTAGACCAATGCAAGCATACTGTATGAAATGCCGGACCAAGAGGGAAATGAAGGATACTAAGGCCATAATTATGAAGAACGGTAAGCCGGCAACTCAGGGTGTATGTCCCGTATGCGGGACCAAGATGTTCAGAATCGGGAAGAGCTAAAGCTGGTATTGCCGATATCAGGATTACGGAAAAGGCTGGGTACCTCAGCACTAAGGATACCCAGCCTTTTGATTAACGATTACACATTCTGGCCTTTTAGCTTTATCTACCGCTCATTTGACTTAGAAGCCAGGAGGTCCATTCTTGTATTCCTTGACCGGTAGCACAAGAGATTTGAAAAATTTCTACCTTTTCGTTTATCCCCTTGATTGCCTGAGAAAAGGACTGAATATCAAACTTCAGGTGTGGTAGAAGGTCAATTTTATTTATTAGCACGACATCTGCTTTGTGGAACATTAAAGGATACTTAAATGGCTTATCATCCCCTTCAGGGATACTTGGAATTACAACCTTTTTATGCTCACCGAGAGCAAACTCCGCAGGGCAAATCAAATTGCCCACATTTTCGATGAGGAGTAGTTCAATATCCTGAAGAGGCATGTTACCAAGAGCACTATAAGCCATATTGGCATCTAGGTGGCATCCCCCGCCAGTATTTATTTGGGTCACAGGCACACCCTCTCTGGCTATTACCTCAGCATCCAAGCTTGAGCTCACATCGCCTTCGATAACACCGACCTTGGTTTTCCCTTTCAGCCTCTTTATTGTTTCCAAAATAAGGCTGGTCTTGCCGGCACCCGGCGAGGACATTAAGTTCACAGCAAATACACCTTTGCTATCAAGTAACTGTCGGTTTCTCTCCGCTATCTGCTCATTAGCGCCAAGAATGTCTTTAACAACCTTTATTTTCATCTATTCCACCTCGATGCTTTCTACAAATAACTCTTTGCCAGCTATAATCTCCATGCTGTTACTCTGACAATAGGGACAATTCCAATCAAATTCTTTGAGTTCGAAGGCCTTATCGCAGCCCTGACACCGAGCCGTTGTCGGAACCATGGTGAAGGAAAGAGCCGCCCCCTCAGCCGGCGTCCCCCGGCTGAGGAAATCGAAGTAAAACTGGACGCACCGCTCAACAACCCCGGTCATCTCTCCGATAACCAGGTTGATTTTCCCCACTTCCTTAGCTCCAGCCTTTTCTGCCTGTTCCAGCACAAGGTCGAGCATGCTTTGAGTTATAGCTAGTTCGTGCATATTAACAAATCCTGGGTAATAGGTCTCCAACTAACATGTCAACTATTCGGGAAGCTCCCAGACAGGTTTTCATTATTACCCGGCCGGGATGTTCCGCCCTCACCTCACCGATGATAGCCGCACCTTTTCCATAATGATTTTCTCTCATTGCTTTGAGAATCTTATCGGCATCTCCAGCTGGGATTATAGCCACTAGCTTGCCTTCGTTGGCTACATAAAGGGGGTCAAAGCCCAACATCTCGCAAGCAGCCAGAACCTCCTCCCGCACCGGAACCTTTTCCTCTTCAATCCTTATACTTACTTGCGATTGCTTTGCCAGTTCATTTAAGGTAGTAGCCAACCCCCCTCGGGTAGGGTCTCGTAAGCAATGGATATTTGGGCTGACTTCCAATATTTCAGCCACTAGGCTCCCCAGTGGAGCACAATCACTCTCAAGCTGTGTGGAAAAGCTCAAACCTTCCCGTTGGCTAAGCACAGCTATTCCATGGTCGCCTATAGTCCCGCTCAGAATCAGCTTATCCCCTGGTCTGGCATTGCTGCCAGAGATATTGACCCCCACCGGTATTATGCCGACACCGGCAGTGTTAATAAAGAGCTTATCAGCGCTGCCCCGGTGTACTACCTTGGTGTCTCCAGTAATAATTTCCACTCCTGCCTGTTGAGCTGCCTTCTGGACAGAGCCTACGATTTCATTCAGTTCACCTAGGGAAAGTCCTTCCTCGATGATAAAGGAAAGAGACAGATAAAGGGGTTTAGCACCAGACATAGCTAAGTCATTCACTGTACCATAAACAGCGAGCTTGCCAATATCTCCGCCGGGGAAGAAGATGGGGCTTACCACATAGCTATCGGTGGTGAAGGCTAGCCTTCCGCTGAAGTCAAAAACGGCTGAGTCATCCAGCTTAGCTAAAAGGGGATTAGCCAAAGCTTTGACAAAGCTTCTCTCTACCAGCTCGTGGGCTAGCTTCCCCCCGCTGCCGTGGGCGAGCAGGATTTTATCCTCCAAAACCGCCTCCATAAAGGTAGTAGGCAGCGCAACTGCCCTCTGAAGAAACCATGCAGGGTCCTACAGGATATTGTGGGGTGCAGGTCTTACCGAAGAGCCGACAATCAAGCGGTGCTTTAACCCCCCGCAGGATGTCGCCGCAGATACAGCCTACAGGCTCATAGGTAGGGCCGGGGTCAATATCAAAAGCGAGTTCGGCATCAAAGTGCTGATACTTTTTCCTTAGCTTCAAGCCGCTCTCGGTAACCTCCCCTATCCCCCGCCACTGAGCGGGACAAGGCTCAAATACCTGTCCCATAAGTTTCAGAGCCTGTTGGTTGCCTTCAGGGCGTACTCCCCGTCGGTAGGCAATCTCAACCTTAGACTCACCATTCTCAACCTGAGCCACCAGCATATCGACGCATTGGAGGATATCTAATGGTTCAAAACCGGAGACTACACAGGGGATACCGTAATCTCGGGCGATGAACTGCCAAGGGTGGGAGCCGATAATAGCGCTTACATGTCCCGGGCATATAAGCCCATCAAGTTTGACCTCACCTGAATCAAGAATGGCTCGAATCACCGGCGGGCAGAGCTTATGCAAGGAAAGAACATAATAATTCCTTATCCCTCTTTCCTCTGCCTGGAGGATAGAAGCGGCAATGGTCGGGGCAGTGGTCTCAAACCCGATGCCGAGGAAGACCACAGATTTATCAGGGTTGTCCCCGGCTATTTTAAGGGCGTCTATTGTGGAATATACCACACGCACGTCGGCACCGTCAGCCTTGACCTTTTGTAAGCTGGAGCGGCTCCCAGGTACTTTAACCATATCGCCGAAGGTGGCGATGATAACACCTGGGATTTGGGACAAGGCGATTGCCTTATCCAAATCAGCGTTGGCGGTAACGCAGATAGGGCAGCCTGGTCCAGAGACCATGTCAATGGTCCTGGGCAAAACCTGGCGGATGCCATATCTAAAAATGGTTACCGTATGACCACCGCAGAACTCCATGAACCGCGCCGGGGTCTTGGACTTACGATGAATTTGGGAGATTAACCCGTCAGCCAGTTCAGAGCGCCGAAATTCAGTAATAAACTTCAACCTTCCTCCTCAGCCAGCCCGGCTATTTCCCGCAAGAGCCTCAAGGTTTCTCCGGCTTGTTCCTGGTCCAGAATATTTATGGCATAGCCGGTGTGGACGAGCACATAGTCCCCTACTTTAGCCTCCGGGGTTAGCCACAGGCTGATGCGGCGGCTTATACCCCCTATCTCAACATCAGCCTCTTTATCTTCTATAAGCTTAATCAGTGCCGGGATAGCCAGACACATATTAGATTATCCTCGCTGTTAAAAGCTTTCGCTTAGCTAAGCGCAAGCACTTTCCCTAATAATCAATGTTTATCAGGTGGCCGGAGTACTGAGCTTAACAGCTGTACCGTAGGCCAAAAGCTCAGCGGCACTACCGATGACACTGGTAGTCACAAAACGGATGTTAATGACTGCGTCAGCCCCCAGCTCCTCAGCCTCGGCTATCATCCGATCAGTAGCCACTTTACGGGCTCTCCCCATCATCTCCGTGTACTCAATCAGCTCACCACCAAGAATCAGTCGCACCAAGGCAGAAAGGTCCCTTCCAAGCCAGATAGCAAAGATAGTGTGCCCCTTGACCAAGCCCAAGACTTCGGTAATCTCGTGACCGGGGACTTCTGTAGAATTCTGGAGCAATACCCGAGACTGAGACTCACCAGGTAGGAGTTCCTTTTCTGGTGCCTTGCCTTTCCGCTGTTCAACGGCCACTGTCAATAAGACCAGCAGGATACCACCAACAAGAGCGTAGACCGCAATCTTTAGCCACCAGGGCAAAATGGGCTCGTGGTAGACATACCAAGGTATCCCGGCAAAGACCGCGGTGAAGAGCCCGATTACGCAGGCCGACGAACCGAACAGTCGAATTATCTTCACAGCTTTTCCTCCCTTTACAAAGACTTTTGAATTCAGTAATTTCTCCTCCTTTCACAAAGATTTTTGAATTCAGTATAGTATTACAATCACCTATCTACTATAAATCTTCGGCATCGAAAAGTAACAATTTCTTACAATAACTCTCCCAAGTCTTTAAATTTTGATTTAGCATGTTTGGTAAAGATAATTTTCATAGGACAGTCAAGATGTGGTGAAATTGGCAATCACCGCTTGTCCCAAGGAAATTCCACCATCATTACAGGGCACCAGATGGTGAGTAAGCACACTAAAGCCTTCTTGTTGTAAAGCAGCCGTAGCCAACTTCAGCAGTAACCGATTTTGAAAAACGCCCCCGCTCAATGCCACTTGACTTATTCTAGCCTCCTTTGCAATCAATTTACACATTTCTACAATCATCTGAGCCATGGTGTTGTGAAACTTGAGTGATATTACGGAGACAGGGGCTTGATTTTTGACATCCTGGACTATCATTGAGAATAGTTCCTCTAGCTTCACCACCTTCATTCCTTGGTGCTCAACAATGGAGAAAGGATAGGACTTCCGTTCATCCACTTTATTGGAAGCCAGCATCTCCAGCTCGATGGCTGCCTGAGCTTCATAATCTATTTCCTCTCTTACCCCGGCTAAGGCAGAAACGGCATCAAAAAGTCGCCCGGCACTTGAGGTCAAAGGACAGTTTACTCCTCGCTCCAGCTGCTGTTTTATTATGTCAAGTTCAGTGGCATTAAGCTTGCCAAGTGGGAGACCTTCCAAGGAGAAATTTTCCCCCAGCAATGTATAGAGATAACTTAAGGCCATACGATAAGGCTTGTTTATAGCGGCTACACCACCAAGTAGAGGTGCATATTCCAAATGTCCTACCCTTTGGAAGCTGCGCCAATCAGCGAGCAGGAATTCACCTCCCCAGATGGTGCCATCGGTGCCATATCCCGTGCCATCAAAGGCTACCCCGATAACGGGTCCCTCGACTTTATTCTCTACCATGCAGCTTACAATATGAGCATGATGGTGTTGCACCGGGACGAGATGCTCCAAGCCAGCCTGAAGGGCATATTTTGTGGAAAGATACTCTGGGTGCATATCATAAGCTATGATTTCGGGTTCAATGCGAAATAGCTTTTTATAAAGCTCAATAGTGTTTTCAAAGTGCTCCAGAGTTTCCTCATTCTCCATATCACCGATGTGCTGGCTGAGGAAAGCATGCTCATCTTTGGTTAGACAAAATGTATTCTTTAGCTCCGCCCCGCAGGCGAGAATTTGCTTTGACCTGAAAGGAAGAAAAATGGGGTATGGGGCATAGCTGCGGGCTCGCCTTATAGCCTGAGGCTTACCCTCCACCATATAGACGCTATCATCATATCGGGCAAAAATATCCCGGTTGTGCACTAGGAAGTAGTCAGCAATTCCGCCAAGCCTTCTTAAAGCCTCATCGTTATCTTTGGCAATAGGTTCCTCACTAAGGTTGCCGCTGGTCATTACCAGAGGAAGACCGGTCTCCCTTAACAGAAGGTGATGCAAAGGGGTATAGGGGAGCATGACCCCGAGGTACTTTAGACTTGGAGCTACTGCTGGGGCGATATTAGATGAGCTGTGCTTCCACCTTAGAAGTACAATCGGGCACTGGGGAGATTGAAGGAGTTTTCTCTCTTCAGGAGACACCAAGCAGTGCTTTTCAACTTCTTCCAAGGTGGCTACCATAATTGCCAAAGGTTTGGCGCGACGCCTTTTTCTACTTCTTAAAAGATTTATCGCTTCCTCGCTGGTGGCATCACAAGCAAGCTGAAATCCGCCCAGACCCCTAAGCGCCAAGATTTTCCCTGCTTTCAAGAGCTCACTTGCCGTCTTAATGGCATCATTGCCCTCAACAGGGTTACCGTTACCATCAACCAGCTTTAAGCTGGGGCCACATTTAGGGCAAGCATTGGGCTGGGCATGAAAGCGCCGGTCTAACGGGTCATCGTATTCTCGCTGACACTCAGGGCACATCTCGAACTGGCGCATGGTAGTCTTGGGGCGGTCATAGGGGATGTCCTCGATGATAGTAAATCGAGGACCACAATTAGTACAGTTAGTAAAGGGGTAGCCAAAGCGGCGGTCGGTAGGAGAGAAAATCTCCCGCTTACAGTCCTCACAGGTAGCGATATCCGGTGAGATTAGCTGGTACTTCCCCTCCTGGCTCAGGCTTTGGCAAATTTTGAAATCGGTATAACCCTTCGCCGAATAGAAGGCAGCTTTAACTTCTTCAATGCGCGCTATAGGAGGAGCTTTCGCTTCAAGGTCGCTCAGGAAATTGTCTAGGGCTTCCTCATCTCCCTCCACTTCAATCTCTACATTTCCCGAGGTGTTGCGCACCAAACCCTTCAAATTGTGCGCCTGAGCCAGTCGGTAGATAAAAGGTCTGAAGCCGACCCCCTGCACTACCCCACGCACCCCTATCTTGGCTAACTTCCTTGCTTTCACCAGCACCATTTACCCCTCCCCACCAAGTTGGTTATACGGTAACCTTCCATCCTGTCAGCTGGTAATCCCTAGGAGGACGAAATTCCTTAAGGTTTTGTAGCTTGCCCTGTTTCTTCAGTTGCTCGTATATCAAAACCCAGGCACAGTCCTTTTCAGGACTGAGTTCACATTTGCCATCTTTACTCCCGCCACAAGCACCATTAACCAATCCCTTGCTGCATCTGGCAATAGGACAAATGCCACCGGTCAGGGCTAGAAGACAATCTCCACAGCCGGCACACCTTTCCTCCAGAATACCCCCCTCCCTGTCCTCTGCCCCCATAAAATGGGTATTTTGCGCCGGGAAGACAGGCAGTTCAGGGAAAATTTGAGCTAAAGTTTGTACCCCTATTCCGCAAGCCAAAGAGAGTACTGCTTCCACCCCATCCATTTGAGGCTTAAGTATAGACGCGGCCAGATAAGAATCACACTGTTTCGGATGCGTAATTTCTTTAAAGGTGAAGTCCTTATTCCTCAGCTTTCCGCCAAGCTCAAGCAATTGACTCAAGGTCTTAGCCTCTCTTAAGCCTCTTGGTGGCTGAGTACAGCCATCACAACCAACTATCAAGATATTGCTATAAGGGGAAATGTAATCTAGAACCTCATCCAAAGGCTTTTGCGTTGTTACTATCATTCCTTGCTCTCCTTTGACCCAATAGCTTTTATTCTCTGGCTAAACTCCTCTAATTCCCGGTTAAACTCCTCTGGGTATCTCGGGGTTACTGTACAGAAGTGAAGTCTATCTTGAAGCCCTATTTGGCTTAGCCTTTCTCTTAGTACCGCTACTAAGTGCTGCGCCTCCCTGCTCCCCCTCTGCCGATGGCAATCCTGTTCAGGGCAAGCCGCTACCAAAACGCCATCTGCACCTTTCTGGAAAGCCTCTAAGATGTGGAAGGTATCAACCCTTGCTGCGCAGGGCAAATCTATGGCGCGGGTATTTTGAATCAATTCCGTGTCTAGCGGCGGGAGAACAGCCCATTGACAGCGAAATACTAAAATCTTTGGCGGTTCCATTTCCAATGATAGCTTGGAGATTAAGGTTGAAATACGCTCCCGCTCCCAATTCTCCAAATCCAAGGCTAGCGCCGGACACACGGCGACACACAAGCCACAGCCTTTACAGGAAGCCAAATCAAAACTGACTATCCCGGTACTATCAAGCTTGACCGCCTGGAAAGGGCAATAAAAAGCGCAGTTACCACAGCTAATACATGAATCTTTATCGAATTCAATTTCTGGTATCTCAGGCTGAAGTTCTAAAGCTACACATGCTTTACAGCTCCTACATGGTCCACAACAAAGGCACCTTCTAGCCTCCTCCACTGCTTCTTCCAGAGTGAATCCTTTCTCAAAGGGGTCGAAATTTTGCCTTTCCTCTACCGGCGCCCATACCAATTCAGGTTGAGGCTTGTAATCCATGCGCTTCGGGATAGCCGCACTCTCATACTCCTTTTCCCTCTCCACCTTAAGGTCTTCGCCCTTCAGGTAGCGGTCTATAGACTCTGCTGCCATCATTCCATCTCTCATTGCCTCTGCAGCAAAGCCTACTCGTCTCACATCGCCTCCAATAAAAACCCCTTCTTTGCGATTGCTCATTAGAGTAAGCTGATCAATGTCAAGCCTGCCCCTCTCATCCAGCAAGCCCTCCTGCTGGTAAAACGCCTGCTCGGGGGCCTGCCCTATGGTAATTAGTAACACATTGCCCTCAAGATATATGGCATCACTATAGTTAAACTTGGGATTAAATGATCCGGTTTCATCAAACACCGATATGCATTGGGGACACTTTATCTTTTTAAATTTTCCACCTTCCCCGATTATCTCTTCTACACCCCGGGAATAGGTTATTCGTATTCCTTCTTCACTAGCACCCTCTATTTCTTCTATATCAGCTGGAATTCCATCTCTTGAAGATTTATCCTCACACTCCAGACAGACAATAGAAGCATCTCCACCAAGCCTTCGGGCAGTTCTGGCTACATCAAA
>JAUWYK010000115.1 GCA_030615865.1 Dehalococcoidia bacterium | reverse complement strand
GTCGACTCTGCCGGAGCACATCACCCTTATCGCCCTTATATTAGTGGGGTATTGATATCGAGAAACTCCGGCAAGGTCCGCCCCTGCGTAGCAACACCAATTACATAAAAATCCTAAAATCTTTGGTTCAAACTCGTGTCTTACAACCATTTTTTAGCTCGCTCCTAAAGAGTAACCTACTTTGTTCATTAGTGGACTTCTACAAGAGCTGGAAACGCCGCGTCAATTTCAGTAAGGATCTGCTCATCAGTATAGTGTTTCGCGGAAATAGCCCCTGTTGGACATTTTGTATTACAGAGACCATCTCCCTTACAGAGGACGGGAATAACCCTAGCCTTTTTGCCTTGTGGTGTATCATGAAGCTCTATAGCACCGTATTTACAAGCTGACTGACACTGACCACACCCTACGCACTCACTCTCATTTACCTCACAAATAGCACCAGAGGCTGTGACTGAATCCTTTGAAAGAATGGTTGCAGCCCGGCCGGCAGCTCCGTAAGCTTGGCTAATCGTTTCCGTTATATGCTTGGGATAGTGAGCTATCCCACACAGAAAAACGCCATCGGCAGCAAAATCAACGGGCCTTAGTTTTACATGGGCTTCTAAGAAGAAACCATCCGGGTTCAAAGGTACCTTGAATAATTGGGATATTTCACTACTTGTTGCTGAAGGAATAACGGCGGCAGCTAAAACGAGTGAATCAGCATCTATAGCAATCTTCTTGCCTAAAATAGGATCGGTCACGGTAACCCTTAGAATACGCTGACCACCCTCTTCAACAACTTCCACCTGGGGTTTATCATCCGGCTCATAGCGGATGAACTTCACCTCTCGGTTCGCCGCTTCCCGGTAATAATCCTCGGCAAACCCATAAGTTCTCATATCTCGATAGATAATGTAGATATCCATCTCGGGGTTTTTCTCTTTCAGTTTCAAGGCGTTCTTTATAGCGTGACTACAACATACCCGGCTGCAGTAATTTCTGTCTTCCTGTCGGCAACCTACACATTGGATCATCACCAAGCTCTGGGAGTCAACCACCCTTGCTTCTCCTTTGGCGATTTGCTCCCCCAACTCCAGTTGGGTCAGTACCCTGTCATCTTCGCCATAAAGGTACTCGGTGGGTTTATATTCTTCAGCACCGGTAGCGATGATGGTTATTCCATGGTGTATCTCCTTGACCCTTCCTCCAGACGTTACTTTGGTTATGAAATTCCCCACATAACCGGAAGCCTCTGTGATGGTAGCATCAGTAGATACATGAATTAAGGGGTGTTGGTAAACTTTGCGTATAATATCACTCAAATATGCTTGAACATCCATCCCTTCCAGGGTGTAATGAATTCTTCGAGCCATTCCCCCCAAGTCTGTATCCTTTTCCACCAGGTAAACCTCAAATCTCTGGTTGGCTAAGCTTAGAGCACTGGTCATTCCGGCCACGCCTCCTCCGACTACTAACCCCCTTTTGTCGACCGGCAGCTCAAATTCCTGTAAAGGCTGTAAAAGGGCAGCTCGGGCTACCGACATCCGAACTATATCCTTTGCCTTTTGGGTGGCATATTCCTTTTCTCGAGAGTGAACCCAGGAGCAATGTTCCCTTATATTAGCCATCTCAAAGTAATATGGATTAATTCCCGCCTCACGAAGCGTGTCCCGGAATAGCGGCTCATGTGTCCTGGGGGTACAGGCGGCGACAACCACACGATTGAGCCCTTTTTCTTGGATTGTTTCTGCTATTTGCCGGGCAGCATCAGTAGAACACGAAAACAGGTTTTCTTGAGCGTGGACAACATTGTCTAAGGTAGAAGCATATTCAACTACCGAAGGAACATCCACCACTCTTCCGATGTTGGCTCCACAATGACACACAAAGACCCCCACCCTTGGTTCCTCTCCTGAGACATCCCTTTCCGGTGGATATACCCTTTCTTTGGCTAGCTTCCCTCGCCGGTAGGCAAGGAGTTGACTACAAAGGGCGTCAGCCCCGCTGGCGGCCATAACCGACTCGGGGATATCTATAGGACTCCGGAAGGCTCCGCTTACAAAAATTCCCGGGCGGGAGGTCTCAATAGGATTAACAGGATTGGTTTTACAGAATCCGTAAGAATTGAGTTCGATGCCGAACTTAT
>JAUWYK010000058.1 GCA_030615865.1 Dehalococcoidia bacterium | reverse complement strand
GTTTCATCCCAGAACAGGGCGTCCCATCTGGCTCCAGCTACTCCAGTATCCAGAACCTGGGAAGCAATGGTGCCCGGGGAGGTATATGAGGATTCGCTCTCAACACCATTCAAGACGGCGCTGATAATAGCCAGCCGATTGGTACCACTCCAGATGGCAGTAGGGTTCTCGGTACTGGAGGTGGTTGCATCTCTCCGGACTGAGGCATTACTATGAGAAAAGGCAGGGCCATCCTGCTCAATCTGCTCGGTGTAGCCACCTGGGGCGGTGTGGTCACTGGGCTGTCCGCAGGTTGTGACATAAACTAGCCTGTCATTTGAGCCAACGCTGACGTTGCCCGCCTGTATAGAACTCGCCGCAATGTTAGTATGGGAGGCACTGTCGGCAATCGGCGTGGTCTGGTCAACATTCTGGTAAGTAGCCGCCTGTACCATAATCGGCGGGCTGTTTGTTGGAGTCGTATCCCAGCTGATGTTAAGGGCATTACCGCTCATATTGCCAATGCCGGTCTCGTTAAGGTAACCGAACCAGATTAAGTTGTGAAAGGAACCGGCCGAGCCAACCACTACCCCATCCGCATTTTCAATAGCGGTTAAGACTTGTCCACCTAATGTAACCTGATTTATGTTTGCGACCGGGGTGGAATCACTCTCAGCCGTTATCATAACCAAAGCAACGCGGTTTGAACCCGCTCCGGGTGTATAGTTGAACCCGTCGGTCTCAAAATCCGTTTCGCCTGACCAGCTCCCAACGAGGGTAGGGGGAGAGGCGGATTCGTTCTCAACAGCATTTAAAACGGCGCTGATAATGGCCAGCCGGTTGGTACCACTCCAGGTGGCAGTAGGGTTCTCGGTACTGGAGGTGGTTGCATCCCTTTGGACTGAGGCGTTACTATGGGAATTGACGGGGCTACCATCCTGCTCAATCTGCTCGGTGTAGCCACCTGGGGCGGTGTGGTCACTGGGCTGTCCGCAGGTTGTGACATAAACTAGCCTGTCGTCCGAGCCAACGCTGACGTTGCCTGCCTGTATAGAACCCGCCGCAATGTTAGTATGGGAGGCACTGTCGGCAATCGGCGTGGTCTGGTCAACATTCTGGTAAGTAGCCGCCTGTACCATAATCGGCGGGCTGTTTGTTGGTGTAGTATCCCAGGTAATGTTAAGGGCATTACCGCTCATATTGCCAATGCCGGTCTCGTCAAGGTAACCAAACCAGACTAAGTCGTGGAAGAAACCAGCCGAGCCAACCACTACCCCGTCCGCATTTTCAATAGCGGTTAAGGCTTGTCCGCCTAATGTAACCTGATTTACGTTTGCGACCGGGATGGAATTACTCTCAGCCGTTACCATGACCAAAGCAACGCGGTTTGAACCCGCTCCGGGTGTGTAGCTGAATCCGTTGGTCTCAAAATCCGTTTCGCCTGACCAGCTGCCAACGAGGGTAGGGGGAGGGATTGGTGCGAGCTTAACATCCCCAGGGCTTGATGAGGTATCAACCTGATTTAGAACGCCAGCTTCAAAATCCGCTTGCGTGGTTCGCGTCCATTGCCTGGAAGTCCAGGCTTGGAAGGTGTTGCCAGTGGAGCTCTCCAGGTCAACAGAGGAGCTTCTGGTTACACCAATACTGCTAGCCAGGAGAACCAGTGCCAAGCTTGCCAGCAAAATAAACCACTTTTTACCTCTCATCTCCTTACCTTATCCCGTATTTTCTCTCAATCTCTTCTTCAGTAAGCACACGCCAGACGTTTCTCACTTCCATCCCCATAATGATGAGTCCAGGCAGACACAGGGTCAGCAGAAGACCCAGAGGAGTTCTGACAAACTGGGCGGCATAGCCGAAGTAAGGAATGTGAAAGCAAACCTTTCCCACCACGTTCTGAGCCGGGACGACAAAGGGGTCGGCATCCTCACTAGCATCCCCTTTGGTCTGGAAATGAGACGATGAGTCATCGTCCACAGCTATCACCCTATGGCTGGTCACTTTCTCACTCAGCGGAGAGTGAAAGGTGATAATATCCCCCACCTTTATGTCTCCTGCCTCCACAGGGCGAGTTACCGCCACACCTCCTACTTTAAGCTGCGGTTCCATACTACCTGAGAAGACAGTATCCACCCTCCACCCAAAGTGAGGTGCTAGAAAGGTGAGCACGACCACCGTCATAAGCAGGATTATCACGGCCAAGCCAAAATTTTCAGCTACTTTCTTCATAATAGATTCCTTTATTGGTTCAAGTTAAAGCTAGCGCCATTAGCCCTCTCATTCAGTCTGGGGCAACTCGGGCTGTAAGGTGACGGGTCTCATTGAAGCCCACCACCTCATATATCCCATTATGCCTGGGTCAGGGTGAAGGTAATATCAATCTCGGCGTTGTCGCTCTGGATGATGTTGTCGTCGGCAGTAACATCGTCACCGGTGCCGAATAACCCATCCACACCTGCTCCCTCCACATCGCTGGCGATGCTCCAGCTAAGCTTGTAGACAATGGTATCGTTACCTCCATCGGCAGCCACACTCTGGCCTACCGCGTCATCTAGTGCTGCTTCTAATCCTGAGAACGGCACATAGTTAGTAGCATCCCCGAGGATGTATACGAAGGCAGCTTCGGCACTCGCTTGGTCGGTACCAACTCCACGCTGCAGTGTGACTCCTACGAACTCATCAAAGTCTCCATTGCCGCCACCGTCATTGGCATGAGGGTCTGTTACCGCGTTCTCAGGTTCATTGGCATCGACATCGGAGAAGACCACCGTTGACGCAATCGTAAGCGTGCCAGCTAGACTCCCATCATTGTATAGTGTCCAAGTGATGGAGCCTGAATCCTCGGGTGCCAGGTTCGTAAAAACCACTTTGCCATTGACCCCATCTCCACCTGCTGTCACGGTATACTTTCCTACAGGACCCGTGCCGCTAGTAGAGGGAACCAGGTTCAGCGTCCCGGCGGCAAAGGCATTGTCGGTGCTGGTCTCAATACTGCTGAAGTAGGCATAAACGCCGCCACCGATCAGGGCACCCACCAGAGCAATGGTCATCAAGCTTATTAGTATCCTTTTCATTCCTTATCACCTCCTTACTAAATTGATTTGTGGCTTTCCCATTGTGCGTTAGTGACACTCCATACGTGCCTCCTTTACGGCATTTACTAAGCAAATTAGATGTCCCCATCTTTTGAATAAGCATCGTATCTATCATTATTTGCCATTTGGCGAATTCCTCCCTAAAAGTAAAGGGTCTCTGTGAATCGAACCTGCCGGCTCGGCGTAAATGCTTCTATTTCATCCTGTTGGCCTCGGCTTCTATTCTTTTGATATCAGCTTGCGTGAACAGCCTCCAACCTCGCCTATCTCTATGCGAGGCGTCCTCGAGGATGCCACTCCTAAGCCATCGTAGTAGGGTAGACCTACTTACGCCCACCATTTCACAAGCCTCCATGGTTCTATAATATGTTCGACTGCTGATTATTACCGACATAAATCAATCCTTTTTGGAACTGCAAAAACACATCTGACATATGTCAATTATGCTCTACACAAGCCATTTTGAGAATCACCCAAATGGGGCAAATTTAGGAGCAATTAGTACTAGGAGAATAGTCCTGGTTGTGGTGGCTGATTAAGATAACGAGGCTGAACAATAATAAGTAGACAATGGTAGGCATGATGAGGAAAGGTGTGTCTTACTTGGAATCTGCCAGAACTTGACCAATGGTATTCATTAATTCCCGGGAGCTGAATGGTTTGGTTATATATCCTTGGGCGCCCATAACATCCTGGCTAAGCTTCTTGTTAAGTTCATAGTCTACGGCGGTGAGCATGACCACAGGGATTTCCTTAGTAGCCTGGTTCATTTTAATTGCATAGCAAGCGGTAAGACCATCCATCTTAGGCATCAAAATGTCCATCAGTATGAGGTCTGGTTGCTGGTTGACAGCCATATTTATTGCTTCCCTACCATCATTTGCCTCAAGGACGATATAGTTCTCGCCCAGAAGCTTTTTTACCAATGACCTGACAGATGGTTCATCATCGACTATAAGTATTTTCTTTCTCTTAAATTGGTCCACTTCCACAAATCTCCTCCCTTATGCAATCAGCAAATTTCACACTTCTGCCAGCACTATCCCAGCCACAGGTATTTTGAGGAAAGCATCAACTACAACAGGGTCAAATTGGGTGCCAGCGCAGCGCTTGATTTCACTCAGAGCATCACCTATAGACATCGCCGAGCGATAGGGGCGGTCAGAGGTCATGGCATCAAAGGCATCAGCCACGGCTAGAATTCTAGCTCCTAGCGGTATGTCTTCACCACTTAAAACTTGATTCATTCCACTGCCATTATAATAGTCATGGTGATGTTCAATCATCTTCACCACTTTCCCATTAACCACCGGTTTTACAATACCAGCTCCTACATGGGGATGAGTCATAATATGCTCATACTCCTCAGAGGTCAGTTCGCCCGGCTTGTTTTGAATAAGTTGGTCAACGGCAATTTTACCAACATCGTGGAGTAAACCTCCCCAGCGCAGGTCCTCTATGTCACCTGTAGATAGACCTAGCTCCTTACCTATAGCCACTGCAATTTCGGTTACCCTTCGAGAATGCCCTGCAGTATACTTGTCCTTGGCTTCAAGAGCAAAGGCTAATGCCTCGATGGCACCGAGAAAGACTTTTCGGATCTCCTTCGTTTGTTCCCCAACCCTTTGCTCCAGATGTTGCTGGTACTTCCTAATCTCAAGCTCTAGTCTTCTTTTATCCAGAACCCCCTCCACGCTCTGCACAACCTCACTTAAGTCAAAGGGCTTGCATATATAGTCATAGGCTCCCTGCTTCATGCACTGGGTGATGATATTGACATCGGTAAGAGCAGTAACCATCAAGACTGCCGTATCAGGGTAACCGGCTTTTATCTCTGGTAGTAGCTCGATTCCCGATTTACCCGGCATCTTTATATCTAGAATCATCAGTTCAACTGGGTTGTCCCTTAACCTATCCAGCGCCTGGTCAGCACCACCAGCTTCCTCGCATTGGTAGCCTTCTCCGGACAACTTTTGGCAAAGAAGCCTTCTAACCATCGCTTCATCATCAACAACTAGTATTCTTTCTCGCTTGTTTACCATGGCTTTAACCTTTCAATACCTGTCTGACTATGGCTTTCAACTCGTCGGGAGTGAACGGCTTGGGCAAATATGGCCTGTCGGCTTCCTTAAGCAGATGCCCCAGCTTTTCATCCAAAACGTCTCCGGTGGTGAAAATAACTCTATCGGAGAACTCAGGGTGTTCTTCCTCTATATGTTGATAAAGCTCCTTGCCGTTCATAATCGGCGTTCTGATATCAATAAGGCAAAGGTCATAATCTTTTTTACCCAGCATTTCCTCAGCGATGGCCCCGTTGACAGCAATATCCACGTCAAACCCTTCACCAGTGAGGGTTCTCAGGCATACCTGAGCGATGGCTGGCTCATCTTCAACTACCAGGATTATTTTTTTACCGCCTTTAGAATTTTTCATTTAGCTCCTTTCACCGCTCGCATGAGCATTAACAGGTAATTCCACGACAAAGGTGGCTCCGCCACCCAACCTACTTCTGGCATATATCCTGCCACCGTGTTCAGCTACTATCCCGTGACACACGCTGAGCCCCAAACCAGTTCCCTCGCCCACTTCCTTAGTGGTGAAGAAGGGGTCAAATATCCGATTCAAGTTCTCCTTGGCAACCCCCGGCCCGCTATCGGTAAATGATGCCCTGACAGTGTCATTGACCCTTTGGGTAGTAACCGTCAGTGTGCCCCTATTATTTGCCTCGAGCATGGCGGCTTCAGCGTTGAGGATGATGTTGATAAAGACCTGCTGCATCTGAGAATAGTCAACCATGACTTCGGGCAGGTCGGAGGCAAACCGGGTATTAACCCGGATATTACTTACACTTTGCTCGTAGGCACGTAATTTCAGCACTTCCTCTATAATGCTATTCATATTTGTCAGCTGTTTTGCTAGCGCATGTTTTCGGGCGAAGGTGAGGAGATTCCTTGCCACACCGGCAGCACGTTGGGCTTCCTTGTGTATAACACTTATATCTTCCTTAACATCGTCAGGAAGGTCGGTCTCCATAAGTAACTGGGCAAAACCGATAACAGCGGTCATGGGGTTATTTATCTCATGGGCAATACCGGCTGCCATCTCACCCACGGAAGCCAGCCGGCTGGCGAGATGAGCCTTCTGCTCCAATTCCAATCTCTCCTCCTCCATTCGCCTGCGCTCAGTGATGTCGAGCCAGCTTACAATAAAATAGATTACCTCTTCCTCGTGCATCACCGGTGCCGAATTTAGCGCCACCCAGAAACGCTCCCCATTCTTCTTTCGGAAAGCCCGCTCGCTTCTTCTGCCGCCCGTTACCATGGCATTCTTAAAGGAAGCAGTCGTCTCCCTCCATTGTTCTTCTGGCCACCAGGGGTAGGGAGCTTCCCTGCCAGTAATTTCGGCTAAAGTGAAGCCGGTTAGCTTTTCAAATGCCGGATTTACATATTTTACTGAAGTGTCCGGATTAACAACGAATTTCGGGTTCGGTGAATTTTCCAGCAGGCTGATGCTGAATTCCTGGCTCTCCCTCAGCGCCCGCTCTGCCTGCTTGCGCTCGGTGATGTCGCTGTAGATGGCATACACCCCCACTGTTTGGTTATCAAACCGAATAGGGTAGCCAATCACATCAACATCTACCAAGCTGCCGTCCTTGCGTTTTCTCACCGTCTCCTTCCGTCGAATTTGATTGCCTAGCGCCGCCCCAGACAAGGCAGACGCTTCATCACCACGGTCTTCAGGGGCAATAATTTCATTAATAAACCGTCCTTTGATTTCCTTGCTTCGGTAGCCAAAAAGCGTCTCGAACCCCTTGTTGACTTGAACAAACCTGTGGGCATCATCCAGCAAAGCAATACCTTCAGGAGAGTTGTCGAAGAGTTGCTGGAAATAAGCTTTTTGACGCTCAATCTCCTCCTCTGCCTGCTTGCGCTCGGTGATGTCCTTATTTATCCCGATAAACCCCTTGAAATTTCCGACATTATCAAAAAAGGGAGTGCCGCTAATCTCAAAGACGACAGGATTGCCATTTTTATGGATATGGGTAATTTCAAAGCCAGAGAAGGGCTTCTTTTTAGCATTAATTTCTTTGAAACGGGTAAGCCATTTTCGTGCTTCCCCTTTTGGTACAAAGTCAAGCGTCTTTCTCTTGTCTACTACTTCATTCACCTCATAGCCCAGGATATCTTTAATCCTGGGGCTCATGAAGGTAAACATCCCCTCTTCACCCGCCTCCCATATAATATCGCCGGTAGTTTCCACCAAATTTTTATATTTCTCCTCTGCCTCCAGTAATGCCTTCTCTCCTCGCTTGCGTTCGGTGATGTCCCGGCATACACAGAAGATCAGCTTCTGACCCGCGCACACGGCCCCGTTGATGCTGATGTCGACGTCAATGGTCGTGCCATCCTTGCGACGGTGATACGTCTCCAAGCGGAGACCGGTCGCGTTAACATTCCGTCCCATCTCGAGCAGTTCCTCGCGTGTCCACTGAGTATCCCAGTCCCACGTGTGGAGCTCACGGACTTCCTCGGGGGAGTATCCGAGCATCTCGGCAAATCGCTGGTTTGCCTCATATACTTTGGAGTTCTCATCAAGGACAACTATCCCGTCTCTGGACTGCTCGATTAGGATACGCCGTCGGATCGCTTCATCGGCCAGCGTATCTTCTACCTGCTTGCGCTCAGTGATGTCCAGACAATACTCTATCATCTGGACGACATTTCCTTTAGTATCAAAAATGGGGTAGCCGTGAACCTCAATGTTTCTGGGATTACCATCCTCATCGTAATGAACATGCTCTGTAACTATAGGTTTTTTGGTTTTCTTCACTTCTTCAAGCGGACAAACATGGTCTGCGCTTCCGCACGGTTTGTCCTTTTTATGGGTAAGGGAATAACAGGTTTGGTTTTCCGATAAATCGCCCATTTTCGCAGCTAGGTTGGCCATCTTTATCGTATAATCTTTGACATCTAAAACATAGAAGGGATGAGTGAGAGAATTTAATATATTATTTAAGAATTCATTTTGCTGCTGGATTTTCTCCTCTGCCTGCTTGCGCTCGGTGATATCTCGGAAGATGCCCTGAGTGGCATACAATTCACCACCGACATAGCGCCCCGCCGCATTGCCTTCTACCTGAACCAACCTACCATCCTTAGCCACAAAGGTAGCCTGAATATTAGTTACCACTTCTCCAGCCATAACCTTGG
Source organism: Dehalococcoidia bacterium (assembly GCA_030615865.1). Next base: position 4,211 of record JAUWYK010000058.1, on the reverse strand, counting down.
AGAACGTTTCCCGGCAATGGGGAAGAGAATCGGGGTGAATGATTTTGAACAGGTTAAGCTCCGGTAGCTCTGCCTTAGTATATCCCATCGTCTCCAACCAGGCTTGGTTGACGAAGATGAAGTGACCATCGGGCGTCACACTCTGGATCATATCGTGGCTGCTCTCAAACAGATTGCGGTAACGCTCCTCGCTTTCCCGCAGTTTCCCCTCCGCCCGCTTCCGCTTGATGATGAGGAGCAACTGCTGGGCAATGGTCGCAAATCGCTCCAGTTCTAACTCTGTAAAGGGTTGCTTCCTGGAAACATCCAGCAGGCCAATAACTTCACCTTCCGAAATAAGAGGGGCTTGCATCACTGAGTGGATGTTCAGAAACCTGTAAGTACGGGGGGCTAGCTTCTTCAGTAATTTGTTTTCTGTACATTCTGCCATCAACCTCTGGATGGTCTCCGGATCGTTGATGATCCGTGGCTTACCTGCCTGCAGCGCTTTCAAGTATAAGCTGTCCTCCTGCAACCGAATTCTTACGGGGGGGATCTTCATTCTGATTAACTTCTCAATCCGGGACACCATTGTCTGGTGCAGGTTGAGCTTCTGAACTATCAGGTATTTCTTGTCTTCACTGCAGTTATAGAACGTTGCTTCGTAACAGGAGAAAATCTTCTTTGTCCCCTGGGTCAGTAGTTGAAGAATTCTCCGCAGACTGTAACCCCGGTTAGCTGCATTGTTAATCATGCTGACAAGCTGCAAGTCTTCTGATGTCCTTCTCAGCGCCTCCTCCGCCTGCTTGCGCTCGGTGATATTCCTGTTGATCTCAAGGCAGGAAACAATCTCTCCCTTGGCGTCTCTAATGGGATTAGCCGTATTCTCCCAGAAGGTGACCTCCCCCGAAGGCAATACCACCCTCCTCTCCGAGGAGTGTGACTTACCATCCTTAAATGCCTTTTCTACCGGGCATCCATCGCACAACTTTTCTCTACCTTCATAGACTCGGTAGCATTTCTCCCCCAAGCGGTCCCCAAAAAGTGTCCTCACCAGCTCATTCTGAAAAATAATGTTATAGCCTGCATCTTGTATGGTGAGGCCATCTTCCATGGCTTCTATTAATGATTGCAGCTTATTCTTCTCGGTTTGAAGTGTCTCTTCCACCTGCGTGCGCTCGGTGATGTCTACGTCTGCGCCTCTATATCCGAGAAGGTTCCCTTCCTCATCAAGTATGGGAACCCCGCTTGTCGAGAGCCAGACTATTTCGCCATTTTTGTGTATGTTGCGGTTAACGAATTGGCGGAAGGGCTGCTTTTTAGCGAATACCTCAAAGGCTGCTTTCTTCAATTCTTCGCGGTCATCGGGATGAAATAGGTCATAAAAGTTTTTTTCAAGTACCTCCTCAGGTTTGTATCCTAATATCTTCTCAACAACAGGACTGGTATAAGTGTATTTCCCCTTAGCGTCTACCTCCCAGATCCACTCCAGAGCATTCTTGGCGATGTCTCCAAACCTTCTGTTGCTCTGCTGCAGTGCCTCCTCCGCCTGCTTGCGCTCGGTGATATCCCTGGTTATCTCAAGGCAGGCAACAATCTTTCCCTTGGCGTCTCTAATGGGACTAGCCGTATTCTCCCAGAAGATACCCTCACCCGAAGGCCTTACCCGCCTTCTCTCCCCGGTGTGTGACTTGCCGTCCTTAAACGCCTTTTCTACCGGGCAGTCCTCGCATGCCTTTTTTCCGTCTCCGTAGACCCGGTAACATTTCTCCCCCACGTGGTCGCCGAAATAGCTTCTGGTGATTTCGTTCTGGTAGATAATATTGTAGTCTTTATCCTGGATGGTGAGCCCATATTCCAGGGCATCTACTAATGATTGCAGCTTATTCTTCTCGGCTTGAAGTGCTTCCTCCGACTGCTTGCGCTCGGTGATGTCGTGTTGAATTGTTAGAATGCGTCGCTTCCCGCCTATTTTCAGCAGATCAACATGAAGTTCGGTCCAACCGCTGGTTCCGTCCTTACGTTGATAACGAACCTCAAACGGTTTGGGTATTTTCCCTCTTAAGATAGAATTGAATGTCTGTATAAACTTGGGGACGTCTTTAACTCGAGCTGGTGTTAACTTTGAAAAGTGCTTGCCTACGTAATCACTTTCAGAGTAGCCACTTTTATTGTAAACAGCAGAGTTACAATACGTAATCACACCTTTCATATCCAGCAATGTTATGCCAACTGGGGAAAGCTCAAACAGCCTTCTGTAGTCTTTCTCGGACCTCCCCGGCACCTCATCTGCCCGCTTGCGCTCGGTCTCTACCTCTTCAAGTTCCGCTGTATGCAAACGCAGGGCTTCCAGTTCCTCAATAAGCTGCTTGTTTGTTTTATCAGCGATTGTCACATCTCACCTCAGGAGAAGACCAGCTTAGATTGACCCTTTCATGATGCTCAATTTGCTAGCTTTATTTATCTGGTTAGCCTCAGCCTTCAATTTATCTATTTCATCTTCAGTAAACAGCCTCCACCCTCTCCTATCCCTGTGCGCAGCTTCCCTGAAGATGCCTTCCTTAAGCCAACGAAAGAGGGTAGCCCTACTTATACCAACCATTCGGCAGACCTCAGCGGTTCTATAATAGGTTTGACCACCTACTGTTACCGGCATATCGAACCCCCGATACTTGTAATACTTCTCAAGTATACTTGTACTCTAATGCATGCTAGCTAACTGGTAAATCACCCATTAGTAATGTTTTAGCTCGTACTTTCGTACTAAACGCCCAGACCCAATTGTCTTGCTAGCAACAAAGAGCTATAATACCGCCATCAGTGTGAGGTGAAGTGATAGATGACCATAGCCGAGATGCTAGCCAGAAATGCCAGAATGTACTCCGATGATAGCGCCCTTATTGAACTGAAACCGAGCCAGAAGATAAGAAAGGAAATCACCTGGAAGGTCTTTGATGAGAGGGCTAATAGAGTAGCTAATGCTCTTATTGATAGAGGGGTCAGCAAGGGCGATAAGGTTATACACCTGGTGATGAACTCCATAAACTGGCTGGAGGCGTATTTCGGCATCATCAGAACCGGGGCATGGGCAGTTCCACTCAACTTCAGGTTCACCAGCGGAGACATTAAATACTGTGCTGATATAGCCGAAGCCAAGGCAATGATTTTGGGCGAAGAATTTGCCGAAAGGGTAGAAGCTATTCGCTCCCAGCTGCCCACGATAAAGGACTACATCTTTGTCGGTCAGAATACGCCCAAAGCTATGGAGAGCTTTGAAGATGTAATCAGCGGAGCCTCCCCGCAACCAGTAGGCGTGGAGCTAGATGACGAGGATGAGTGTGGGCTCTACTTTACCTCAGGCACCACCGGGGAACCAAAGCCGATACTTCTGACCCATAAAAACATGGAATGCGCCGCCATCACCGAGGCTTACCACCACTACCAAAAGCATGAGGATAACTTTATTATCATTCCTCCCCTCTATCACACCGGTGCCAAGATGCACTGGTTTGGCAGCCTGATTATTGGCGGCCGGGCTACGATACTAACTGAAATAAGCCCCCAGTCCATCTTTGAAGCTGTCCATCAGGAGAGAGGGACAATAGTATGGCTGCTGGTGCCATGGGCTCAGGACATCCTCAGCGCCCTGGACAGAGGAGAGCTAAGGAAAGAAGACTATGACCTAAGCTGCTGGCGCCTTATGCATATGGGGGCACAACCTATACCTCCCAGCCTGATTAAACGCTGGAAGGAATACTTCCCTAACATGCAGTATGATACCAGCTACGGGCTGAGCGAGGCGACCGGACCGGGATGCGTCGACCTTCGCATAGAGAATGAACATAAATTGGAGGCTACGGGTAAAGCCGGCTTTAACTGGAAGACACGCATCGTGAATGAGAAGGGGGAGGATGTGGCTCAGGGAGAGGTTGGTGAGTTAATTGTCAAGGGCAACGGGGTTATGAAGGGATATTACAAAAACCCGAAAAAAACGGCGGAAACTATCAAGAACGGCTGGCTGTATACCGGCGATATGGCCAGAATGGATAGCGAGGGTTTCATCTACATTGTGGATAGAAAGAAGGATGTAATTATCACCGGCGGGGAGAATATCTTCCCGGTGGAAGTGGAGAATGCAATCCGGAGCCATCCCAAGGTCTATGATGTAGGCGTAATTGGATTCCCCGATGAAAGGCTAGGCGAGATAGCTGCCGCCGTAATTGCTCCCAATC
>JAUWYK010000113.1 GCA_030615865.1 Dehalococcoidia bacterium | reverse complement strand
ACGGGAAAGGTGGATTTCTTTAATGATGACCTGACCTCTAACGGGCGGGCGATGGTCAAGAGAAGAGACATTGCCTTTACTGATGACCAGATAGATATAGGGAAGGTTGACTTCATACTGTTTATTACCAGAAGGCATGATATTCTGCCCCCGGTGGTTCGCCTCACCCCGGAATGGGCAGCAGCCGCCTTTATGCTTGGCGAGTCGGTGGAGACATCCGCCGGCGACCCTGCTGAAGCCGGTAAAGCGCTAAGAGTGGTGGGCACCAACCCGTTTATCGTTGGTTCTCGTACCGAAGAGGGCAACATGTTTCTGGACATCCTTCGCCGGAATCCCGATATCCAGTGCTTTATCCTCAATACTGGAAATGTGGGCGGTATGGAGCGGGGTCAAAAAATCAAGGTACGGGACTCGGTAAAGATAATAGAGATGATCGCCAAAGACAAAATTATCTGGCAGTGGGATGATTTCTGGGGATATGAGGTGCCCTCGGAAATCCCCGACGTCGAGCTGGAGCGCTTCCAGCCCAATAATTACTATAGCGATGAACAAATGGAGCGATTATCTCATGATTTGAAGACAGAAAGATTGGGCTGGCTTTCCAAGTTTCCCTCTTTGGACCAGGATATTTTAAACGCCGTAAAGCGGTGACATGTTAGATTGGTTGCACCTCTCGCTCAGATGGATAGAGTGCAGGTTCCCCTATTTCCCCGCTTTAACTTACCCTGATAACTACAAGCGAGGATAGGATACTTTTCGGTATTTTGTTCAGCTCGGGCTCATTGAACAAAATGAGTTAATGTCTAATCTTCAACCCTAGCGGCCCAATAATTGTAGTGCGAAACCCACCGACAATAGGCGCATATCTGATTTATCCCCTGTTGCCAACTGAGAGCAGGATTGTATGGCTTGACAAGGGGAGCCCTTTTATTGTAAACTTAGTTCACTTTAGTTTAGTTATTAGATAGCTGTTTAAGCCGCCTCAGATTCATCCAAGTATCGGATGACCCTAACTCTTGCTAGGTGTGTGGAAGGGAGTGGCTGTCTAACCAGTCTTCACGGACAAGTTACCCCAAATTATTGATTGTAGGATTACTTTCACTTTCAGCGCTGGCGAGGAAGAGCTCTATTTATCTTTGGGGTTTGCTGAATGAATCTAGGCACTGTCCTAAGCCTGGTGAGACAATAAAGCAGAGCGTTCTGGCGATGGCAAGTACAGCTACCGGTCGCAGCGGCAAATGCTTTCGGCTACTTGACCCACCTCAACACGGTGGGCAGAAACAGAGGTATAAAAGTACTAAAATGGCATCTATCTACTTCGTGGGAACACACAAGCCTATAATGTGCGGGATAGCTGACTACACGAGCTTTGTTACTCGTGCGTCTCCGGCTGGAAGGTGGGGCGTGATATCTTTTGACCTCGAGAGGTACGGCGTGCCACTAACACTTGATGACGAGGCAGTGACAGGTCGGGTTTGGTACGGCATACCCGGTCGCCATGAGTTCTCTGCTTCGGTGATTCGGCAGGGGCTCAAAGCACTTGGCGCAAAAAATGAAGACGCTGTCTTGTGGTTTCAGCACGAGAATGGCATCTGGCCTGGTAGCATGCAGTTCATTGCTATGCTCAAGAACCTGAATACACCGAAGGTGGTGACTTTTCACACCCTTCACTTCCAAAGCTCCGAAACTCCGACCGGACTGCGCAGGAATCAACATGACTTACTGCGAATATTGCTGCCTTACGTTGAGGCTATCACCGTTTTCAGCCGCGGCGTTTACCATGCCGTCACTTCGGCATTCCCTGAACACCGCGACAAGGTCTATGTCATGAAGCATGGCATAAATCCGTATCCAAAGATAAGTCGCCTCAGTCGTAAGGAGGCTAAAGAGAAACTCAACGACTTCCTGCTCTATGAATCGGGCCTTGACCTGGAAACAAAGGAAACCTTGAGTAAGCAACGGATATTCCTTGATTCAGGCACTGTGGTGGTAGGCCAGACCGGATTCTTGAATCCTTCGAAGAACTCTGAGTTGCTTTATGCTGCCAGAGATAGTTTGCAGAAAGCTATCCCTCACAGGAGAATCGTAGCGGTACGCATTGGTGTCCCAAGAGACGAATTGCAGAGAATTTACGCCGCAAAGCTACGAAGAAGGCAGAATGGCAGGGATAAATTTCTTCTCGAAGTTCGGCTGCCTCATGATATGCTTCATCTGACACAGCGGGCTTTCGATGTCAACTTCTACTGGCCCCACGAGTGCACTCAAAGTGGTCTCCTGTCACACGCCTTAGGTGCCGGTGCCATAGTAGCTTGCCGTGATTTGGAGGGTGTTGGCGAGACCATTAAAGAGGCTGGCGGGATTGTGGATACAGACCTAAGTCATTTACTGTTTAAGATAACAAATCTCATACTCAACCCGGCTCTTGGAGAAAGGATAGAGGAAAGAGCGCTAAGCTATGCCATAGAGTTCTCCTGGAAAAATCAAGCTCGGAGACATTATGAGTTGGCTGAGCGTATTTTATCCCCAACGCCTAGACGGTCATCGCCACACTCACCTCCACCGGTTCCGTCTATTGACACCATGGCTACTTCAGCAACCGCGGAGTCTATTTAAGCACTCCAGCTTAGGTATATACTATTGATACCGCTTTCTTCCACGCTTACGCATGAATCTCTGTTCAAAGGCATAATACTAAAGAATTGGCTTGGGAGTTCTCGCCGGGGCAACAAGATGCTAAACTAGGTATAAAGGATTAGCGGATTGCAAAAAATATTGTAGTTATGCGAAAATTCCTAGAGCCCTTTTTCTGGTATCTATTTGAAGGAGAATAGCGTGAAGGGCGCCAATCATATTACCTCTTCAGGCTTAGGTTTTCAAACCAGCACCCCTTGGGAAAAGGTAGAAGTAGCCTCTCTCGAGAAAAGCGAGGAATGCTTCAGAAAGGCTATAGAAGAGCCATTAAGCCAAGCGGGGAAAATAGGCGAGGCTGGGATGGTGGTGGGGATTCCCTTCTATGACGAAGCCGACACCATCGGGTCAGTGTTGAAAACAGTAAGAGAAGGGCTGGAGGAATTTTATCCCGATCAGAAATGCGTCATCGTAGCCGTTGGCTCCCCGGCAGGCGGGAAAGCCCTCAAGGTAGTGAATGACCTCCCTCAGAGCAGCGAGATAAGCCAGATTGCCTTCTTGCTGAATGATGAAAGGATAAATGGGAAGGGCTGGGCTTTGCGGGCAATTATGGAAGT
>JAUWYK010000033.1 GCA_030615865.1 Dehalococcoidia bacterium | reverse complement strand
TCAATCTGAGCCCGATAAGCCTTAGTAGCATCCACCAAAAACTCGATAATACGTGTTCCCTGACCAAGACAGACCGGTAACACACCCGTAGCCGCCGGATCAAGGGTGCCAGCATGCCCAACACGCCGCTCCCCACTCAGCCGCCTCACCAAGGCCACAATGCTAAACGAGGTCTTGCCCTGAGGCTTATTAATGTTTAGTATGCCATCCATAGTCAGCCCTAAGGTAGTCACGGGATACTATCTGAGCTAATCTTATCAATTAACTCCAGGAGGTGAACTCCCCGCTCAATAGAATCATCCCAGTAAAAGCTTAGTTCAGGGATACGCCGCATCCTCAGCCGTTTAGCCAGCTCGTTACGGAAAAAACCTGAAGCAGCAGTTAATGCACTCAGTGTCTCTTGCTTTTCCGCCTCGCTACCAATACGACTTACGAATACCTTGGCGCGTCTCAGGTCAGGAGAGGTGGAAACCTCGGTCACAGCAACAAAACTGCCAAGCCGTGGGTCTTTGACCTGGCGCTGAAGTAATTCACTAATTTCCTGGCGAATGAGATTATTCACCCGCTCAATACGATGTGCCATAATTATTGACCAGCCTTTTCCCTGCTGAAAAACTCTAGTATATCACCAACTTGAAAGTCATTAAAATCTTCGATGCCCACCCCACACTCATAGTCAGCGGCTACCTCCTTAACATCATCCTTAAACCGTCTCAGGCTGCTAACCACAGATTCACACACCATTTGCTCTCCACGCCTCACCCTGACTGAGGCACCCCGACCTACCTTACCTTCACTTACATAGACACCGGCTACCTTTCCCATTTTCCCCCTGGGGAAGATTTCCCTTACCTCAGCCCGCCCACTGATAACCTCAACGTAAGACGGCTCCAACATGCCTTTAAGTGCCTTGTCCACATCATCCGCTAAATTGTAAATGACATCATAGTAACGAATGTCTACACCCTCCACCTCAGCCAATCGCCGGGCTCCGGCCTCAGCACTAGTACTGAAACCAATAATAAGCCCCTTAGACGCAATAGCTAACATGACATCACTCTCAGTAATATTGCCACTGCTACTGTGGATAATTCTGACCCGAACTTCCCCTGTTCCCAGCTGCTCCAAAGAACTTCTTATCGGCTCAATAGTGCCCTGAACATCAGTCTTGAGAATAATATTAAGCTCTTTTACCTGACCAGCACTTATTTGGGCAAAAAGGTTGTCAAGTCTCACCGAAGACTTCAACTGCATCTCTAGTTGACGCTTCTGTATTAAAGCCCGAGCTTGGTGCTCGCCAGCCACAGCAGTTAGGGTATCACCCACCTGAGGTACACTGCTTAGGCCAAGTAATTCAACCGGGGTAGCTGGTTCAGCCTTTCTCACCCGCTTACCCATATCATTAAACATAGCCTTTACCCTGCCCCAGGTGTTACCAACTACTACAGTATCGCCAAGCCTTAAGCTACCGGTATTTACCAGCACTGTAGCTAGCGGTCCCTTGGTCTTGTCCAGCCCAGCGTCAATAACCACCCCTACCGCCGGTCGAGACGGGTTTGCCTTAAGGTCTTCCATCTCAGCCACAACCAGAAGGTTCTCCAGCAGCTCGGAGATACCTACCTTCTCTTTAGCCGAAATTTGAACACAGACTGTATCGCCTCCCCACTCCTCAATAAGCAAACCGGCATCAGCTAGCTGTTGCTTAACCAGCTCCGGGTTAGCATCAGCCTTATCAATTTTATTGATAGCCACTACAATAGGCACCCCGGCTGCCCGGGCATGGTCTATAGCCTCTAAAGTCTGCGGCATTACCCCGTCATCAGCGGCTACCACCAAAATAGCGATGTCAGTTACCTGGGCTCCATGAGCTCGCATAGCAGTAAAGGCTTCATGACCCGGGGTATCTAAGAAGGTAACCTTTTGCCCATTGACCTCTACTTGATAGGCGCCAATGTGCTGGGTAATACCCCCGGCTTCAGTAGCCATTACATTTGTTTGTCGAATGGCATCAAGTAATCTAGTCTTACCGTGATTAACATGCCCCATAACAGTAACTACAGAAGGTCGTGGCCGCAGACCACCAAGTTCCTCATCTTGGAGCTGCTGGCGCCGCTTAACCTCACCCATAGCTAGCCTTTGAGCCTTCGGGTGCGGTTCATAACCCAAGTCCGCTGCCACGGCAGCCGCTACTTCATAGTCAATAACCTGATTAATATTAGCCATAATGCCATTTCTCATCAGTTGTTTAATAACTTCTATGGCACTAATCTGCAAAAGGTCAGCCAGCTGCCTTACACTCAAGGGGTGAGGGATGTCAATCGAGTGCACCTTCGTTGATGAAGAACTGTCACTAACTCCCTCGCCTACGGGCGGCGAGACCTTATTTGATTTACTTACCCTTGCCACTAACTAACTCCTTGGGGAAGGTCTTTCCCATATCTAATAAGCTGTTCCCGATTATCCTGGGTAAGACTGGTCCGTAAAGTATGTTCTAGCCGACTACCCTTGAGCCCAATCTCCCAGCATTCCCGTGCCCGACATAAATAAGCACCACGCCCCGCCTTCTTTCCACCAGCATCAACCTCTACACTTCCATCAGAAGTACGCACCAAGCGGATTAACTCCCGCTTAGGTCTCAGCTTACGACAAGCCACACAAGTCCGCTGCGGTATATGCTTAACTGAACCAGGGCTAATACTCCTCATCCTCCCCGGTAATTTCTAGCTCTCGACGCAGTTTCCTCGGCCTGACGTCACCCTCGGCATGCTCCTTCTCCCGATCCCCTTTCTTTTTCTTCTTCCTTGGTTTAGCCCCGGGCTTGGTAGGTGCTCGTACCAAAATATCCTCAGCAAACCGAAGCTGGGGCTTTTCCGATTCAACAGAAACCTCGGGTGGAATAAACGGTATCGGCTCCGCCGCCTCTTCAACTAATGCCTCGCTGGCTGGTGCCTCGGCAGAGACTAAAACCGGCATCTCAGCCGGAAGCTCTTCCTCAACCACAGCCTCTCCCTTCGTTTCAGCTAAAACCTTAGTTTCTGCCTCGGCAACCGAGGCACTCTTGATGTCAATTCGCCACCCGGTGAGTTTAGCCGCAAGTCTGGCATTCTGACCCTCTTTACCAATAGCTAATGAAAGTTGCCTATCGGGGACAACTACGGTAGCCACCCCCCCGTCATTGTCCAGCTTAACACCTAATATCTGGGCTGGGCTAAGAGCATTAGCAATAAAAACAGCGGCATCTGGATCCCACATAACGACATCTATCTTTTCACCATTTAACTCACTGACAATATTTTGTATCCTGATACCGCGCAATCCAACGCAGCAACCAACTGGGTCAATGCCATCCTGGCGTGCGGCTACAGCTACCTTACTCCGATAGCCAGCTTCACGAGCCACTGATTTTAATTCCACTATTCCAGTAAAAACCTCGGGAACCTCCAACTCAAAAAGCCGGCGAACTAAATCTCGATGGGAACGTGATACCACCACCCGTGGCCCCTTGCTGGTTCGAACCACCTCTAGAAGGTAAGCCTTAACCCTTTGCCCTACTCGATACCTCTCATTGGGCATCTGCTCAACCGCAGGCAGCACTGCCTCTGTTCTACCCAAATCAATAAAGATCTGCCTAGGCTCAATACGCTGCACTAACCCGGTGACAATATCACCTTCCTTACCGGCATATTCCTCAAATATGGCGCTATGCTCTGCCTCATGAAGACGCTGCAGAATAACCTGCTTTGCCGTTTGAGCAGCAATACGCCCAGCATTACGCGGGGTAGCCTCTACTACAATAGTGCCACCAATCTCGACGTCTGGCTTGATTCGGCACGCCTCATCTAACGATATCTCACTACGACCATCCGAAGGCAGCTCAACTACAGTCTTCTCAGCCCATACTTCAACTTTGCCAGTATTAGCATTAATCTCAACCGAAATATTCTGGTTAGAAGCAAAATTATCCTTCCTATAAGCTGATACTAGTGCTGCCTCAACGGCGGCAATAACCACCTCCTTAGGCAAGTTCTTCTCAGCCGCAAGCTGGGTGATAGCGATCAAAAAGTCGCTCTTCATCTCAGATTAAGGCCTCCTTTTTTTCCTTACAACAAAAAAGTGGGGATGAAACCCACTTAACAAGTTAACCTTTTTTATATGTTAAAAGTATACCATAATTAAGCTCAAGATGCAAGCATCCAAATTAAATCATCTAATATGTAACCGAAGATTTAATTGTTAAATCACATAAAAAGTAGCCGCAATTAGTTAATAAGATGTAGCCCGGTTATTCATCAACTTTATCCCCTTCCCGCTAGCAAGTATAGACAACCAGCGTCAAAGCATAGAAATCTCGCTAGCGTTAAGCTATAATAAACACTATATTGTGATAGTTAGAAAGTTATCCTCAGAATGGTGGAGAGATTGGATATAGAAAAATTAAAGGCTTCAGCCATAGGCGAAATAGACGCTCGCCGCCATCAGCTCAGTGAACTGAGCCTAAAAATCCATTCTAACCCCGAGCTAGGTTTCCAAGAGGTCAAGGCAGCCGCCTGGTTAACCCGATACCTTGAGGAAAATGGTTTCTCTACACAACAGGGCATCTGTGAGCTACCGACTGCCTTCAGGGGGAGCTATGGTCAAGGAAAACCAGCTATCGCCATCCTGGCTGAGTATGATGCCCTACCTAACCTCGGCCATGCCTGTGGTCATAATCTAATAGCTGCCAGCGCCGTTGGTGCCGGGGTAGCCTCTAAGCTAGCTATCGACCAACTTGGGGGCACCATCCTTGTTATTGGCACGCCGGCTGAGGAATTATACGGGGGCAAGGTAATAATGGCTGAGCGGGGAGCCTTTGGCAATCTGGACATGGCTATGCTGGTGCACCCGGGAGTATATGATACCGCTACTACCGAGACCCTTGCCTGCCAGGCTTTGGAGGTTGAATTCTTTGGCAAGGCGGCTCACGCCGCAGCCCGACCTGATGCGGGTATCAACGCCCTAGAGGCAATGCTTCAAGCTTTCACCGCTATCAATTCACTCAGACAGCACATCAAGGATAAAGACCGCATCCACGGTATTATTACTGATGGCGGGCAAGCAGCTAATGTTGTCCCCGCCCACAGTGCCGGAAGCTTCCTGGTGCGCGCCGAGGATGATACCTACCTCAATGAACTAAACCAGAGGGTGTTAGACTGCTTTATCGGAGCTGCCACTGCTAGTGGCGCCCGCTTGGAATATAAGTGGGGGGACATACGCTATACTCCCCTGCGTAATAATTTAACCCTAGCCCAACTATTTACTCAAAATATGCAGTCCCTGGGGCGTAAGGTGCAATTCTCTGACCCCAGTAAAGCCTTCGGTAGTACCGACATGGGTAATGTCAGCCAGGTAGTGCCCAGTATCCACCCTTTTGTAGCCATAGCCCCGGTGGAAATAGCAACCCATTCTCCCCAGTTTGCCTCAGCGGCTGCGTCAGAGGCAGGCATCCACGGTCTTCTTGACGCCGCCAAGGCTCTAGCTATGACCGTGGTTGATTTGGTAGCCAATCCTGAAATAGCTACCAAGGTTAAACAGGAGTTTAGGCAAAATAAATGATTAAGTACTTGCCAAACAATGCACCTTGGCCTAAAATTATATCAGCCTTCCATTTTGCTCTGGCTAAACTAAACGCCAAAACAGAGTCGGTCTAAGGGGGTCTATGGAAGCCTATTTGGGTATTGATGTTGGCTCAGTAACGACCAAGTTTGCTGTGCTGGATAAAAGTGACCAGCTTGTTACCTGCCTTTACCTGCTGACCCAGGGCAAGCCCATTGATATGGTGCAGCAGGGTCTGAAACAAATCAAACAGCAACTGCCTGAAGATGTTAATATTTGTGGTGTGGCTACCACCGGTAGCGCCCGCTACCTGGCTGGGGTTATCGTTGGTGCCGATTTAGTCAAGAATGAGATAACCAGCCATGCTGTGGCTGCCCTGCTGTACATCCCTGAGGTACAAACCGTTATTGAAATTGGTGGGCAGGATAGTAAGATTATCATTATTAGACACGGCATAGTGACCGACTTTGGCATGAACACGGTGTGTGCTGCTGGCACCGGCAGCTTCCTTGACCACCAGGCGCTGCGGCTCAATATGAGCATAGAGGAGTTTAGCCAACAGGCACTGAATAGTAAAACGCCGGTGCCTATTGCCGGGCGATGCACCGTTTTTGCCGAATCAGACATGATCCATAAACAACAAACAGGATACCAAACTGAGGATGTTATCTACGGTCTGTGCCGGGCATTAGTGCGTAACTACCTGCATAATGTTGGCCTGGGCAAGGATATTCAACCCCCGATAGTATTTCAGGGTGGGGTTGCCTTTAACCAGGGTATAGTCAAGGCACTCCAGGAAGAGCTGGGTACTGAGGTTATTGTGCCCCCACACCACGAGGTCATGGGAGCAATAGGCGCCGCCTTACTGGCGCATGAAGAAATGGCAAGTAATAACAATGGAAGCAAGTTCAACGGATTTGGCATAAGTGAAGTAAAGTATCACACCTCCTCATTCGAATGCAAAGCCTGTCCTAACCCGTGCGAGATAACCCAGCTCTCATCTAATGGCAAAGTCCTTACCCGGTGGGGAGGTCGCTGCGACCTGTGGGAGAGAAGCCCAAGTAGCTAAAATTTCTAACTGAGGGAGTAGATGATAATTGCCGTTGACGCTAACGGTGGCGAGTATGGCCCCCGGGAAATAGTTAAGGGAGCAATAAAAGCAGCTCAAGAGTATGAAGTGGATATTGCTCTGGTGGGCAGGAAATCCATACTCCATGTGCTGGCAAGCCGCTATTCAAAGAAACCAGGGCTTACTATCGTTGACGCAAGCCAGGTTATTGAGCTTCACGAGTCGCCTATCAAAGCAATCCGCAGTAAAAAAGACTCGTCAATAGTAGTCGGCATTAACCTGGTAAGAGATGGCACTGCCTCAGCCTTTGTCTCCGCAGGCAACACCGGGGCAATAGTATGCGCTGCCCTCTTCAACTTGGGAAAGATAGACGGCATCACCCGCCCCGCCCTTGGTAGTATCCTTGGCATCACCCCCTCTGCCCCGGCTCTCCTTATTGACGCTGGTGCCAATGCCGATTGCAGACCAAGTTATTTACTTCAATTTGCCCAACTGGGTACCATCTACACTAAAAGAGTTCTCGGCATCGACTCGCCACGTGTTGGCTTACTCAGCAATGGTGAGGAAGAAACAAAGGGCAACCGTTTGATTCAAGAAAGTCACAAGCTTCTCCAAAAGGCTAATTTAAACTTTATCGGCAATGTAGAAGGCCAAGATTTATCCAAAAGAAAAGCAGACGTAATCGTTACCGATGGCTTCACCGGCAATATAGTAATCAAGACTATCGAAGGCTTAAGTGACACTTTCCTGAGCTCGATGCGACAAGTCGGGCAATTATTTTCCAGTGCCTATCACCTTCAGGGGCGGTCTCTTCTCCATGATATAGGATTAGCCAAACGAGTGGACTACCAAGAATATGGCGGGGCATGCCTCCTCGGGGTAAATGGGAATGTCATCATCGCCCACGGTCGTAGTCAAGCCAAGGCTATTAAAAATGCCATCGGCTTAGCCAAACGGACAGTTGACCAAAGTATTTGGCAAATAATTAAGGAGAAAAGCTATGAGTAAACCAATTGAAGTAGACGACAACAACTTTGACCAAACGGTGTTACAATCAGAGACGCCGGTGCTGGTTGACTTCTGGGCACCGTGGTGCCGACCGTGCCTTATGGCTGCCCCAGTACTGGAAGAGCTGGCTGAGGAGTATGCCGGTAGGATAACTATTGCTAAGTTGAATGTCGACCAGAATGCAAAGACTGCTGCCAAATATGGCATAATGGCGATTCCCAGCCTCATTGTCTTCAAAAAGGGACAGCCAGCTTCACAGATAGTTGGCTATAAGCCCAAAGCAGAGCTAAAACGAGACTTGGATACTGCCCTTGACTAAGAACCATGAACAAGGAATATGAGGTAATTATTATTGGCGGAGGTCCGGCTGGGCTTAGCGCCGGGCTTTACACTTCAAGAGCCAGGCTCAATAGCCTCCTTTTAGAAAAGGGGCTGGTCGGCGGTCAGATAACAGATGCCGAGCTGGTAGAGAACTACCCCGGCTTTGCTGAAGGTATTTCCGGTCTTGAGCTCGGTCAATTAATGCACCAGCAGGCGACAAAATATGGGCTAAAAACCTTACTGGCTGAGGCTACTGGCATTGAGCTTAAAGGGGAGCAAAAAGTGGTAAAGACCACTAAAGGCAACTTTACTGGCAAAGCAGTGATTATAGCCAATGGCTCAGAACGGCGCAAATTGGGCATACCTGGAGAAGAAAAACTCACCGGGAGGGGGGTATCTTATTGTGCTACCTGTGATGCTCCTTTCTTCCAAGAAAAGCCAGTAGCAGTAGTCGGTGGCGGCGACGCCGCTATTACTGAAGCCCTCCACCTCGCCAAGTTTGCCTCCACGGTTATAGTGATACACCGCCGTAATCAGCTTCGCGCCAGCCGCATCCTGCAGGAGAAAGCCTACTCTGAACCCAAGATAGAATTCCTGTTGGATAGCATAGTTGACGAAATTGAGGGCGAAGATGTAGTTAAAAGGCTCAAGCTTCGTCAAGTAACGACAGGCAAAGAATCTACCCTGGATGTAGCCGGAGTCTTTATCGCTGTCGGGCTTAAGCCCAATACAGATTACCTCAAGGGTGTTTTAACATTAGATGCTGCTGGTTATATTACCACCAATGACAGGATGGAGACAGAAATACCCGGCATTTTTGCTGCTGGTGATATACGCCAAAACTCTGCCCGGCAAGCCATAACTGCTGCCGGAGACGGCGCCACCGCTGCTATCTATGCTAAAAAGTTTATCGCAGAATAATGAAAGTAAGAATTCTTACCGGTTTTCTAATATACGGACTGGTAGTAGGCGTTTTAAGTGTTTGGTGGGATGGAATTTCAGACATGATATTCCCCCTCAATATTCCTGGAGTAATTCTCGGTGATGGGACTTACGGTCTGGCAATTCGTTATCTCGGAGACCCGAGCTCGCCCCATGCTCATTACACAATACCTTGGATTTTACGAATTAACCAAGTATATGTTCCTGTTTCCATAATATTCTGGGGTTTAGTTGGTTTGTTAGTTCAGTTAAGTTACAAATGGATAAAAAGATAGCGCCCTTCAAAACCTCCTCCTCCTTGATAAGGAGAGGGGGATAAAGGGGGTGAGGTTGCTAAAAAATATCCAAATTAACCTTCCACTTCACCGCCGGGTGAAGTATAATTATAAGTAAGGGGAAATTATGAAGGTCATTTTCTTGCAAGATGTACCCAATGTGGCTCAAGCCGGTGAGATAAAAGAAGTAGCTAATGGCTATGGCAGGAACTTTCTTTTCCCCAAAAAGCTAGCCTTACTCGCCAGTTCTTCAGCTAGCAGCGTAATAAAAGCACAACACCAAATAAAAACCAGTGACCAAGCCCAAATTGAAACTGAACTAGTTGAGCTGGCTAACCAGCTAGAGGGTAGGGAGGTTAACCTGAAAGCTCGAGTCGGAGCCAAGGACCGCCTGTATGGTTCAATTACCAATGCCGATATTGCTGGTGAGCTGGAGAGCACCGCCGGGTTAGTTGTTGACAAAAGGAAGATAGAGCTAGCTGAGCCTATCCGTCAACTCGGTAGCTATGAAATAGCCGTCAGACTAGCTAAGGATATTATACCCAAAATAAAGGTTACCGTGACTGAAGAGGAGACGACCCCGGAGAAAAAGAAGAAGACTCTGAAGAAAGAGGAGAAGACTCCGAAGGAAAAGAAGAAGACTCCGGAGAAAGAGAAGAAGACTCCGAAGGAAAAGAAGAAGACCCCGGAGAAAGAGAAGAAGACCCCGGAGAAAGAGAAGAAGACTCCGAAGGAAAAGAAGAAGACTCCGAAGGAAAAGAAGAAGACTCCGAAGAAAGAGGAGAAGACCTAGAAGAATGAATGGCGAAAAACTACCGCCGCATGATATTGATGCTGAGGAAGCAGTAATCGGCTCACTACTGATAGACGGCACAACAATCTATAAAATTGCTACCTTGCTTCAGCAGCCAGACTTCTACCACGAGCAAAATCAATGGATTTATGGGGCATGCCTATCGCTTTACCAGCAGCCAGATGTTGCCATAAACCAAATCACGGTAGCTCAAGAGCTAGACCGAAAGAAAAGACTGGAATCATGTGGCGGTGCTGCCTATTTAAGTCACCTAATTGCCAATTGCCCTACTCCGCTTGATATTGAGCACTATGCCCAAATTGTTTATCGCTTATCGGTGATGCGCCACCTGATTAATGCCGCTGGTCAGATTGCTACTATTGGTTACGAGGCTGACCCGGACGTTGATGCCAGCCTAAATAGGGCAGAGGACGTCCTATTTAGACTGCGTGGTGGCCAGGGCCCCCGAGACTTCATCCCCATCCGCCAGGTGCTGGACAAGTATTTTGAGACTATTCCCAGCCCGGAAGTGGAAGGCTACCCAGAGCCAATGCCCTATGTGCTATCAGGTTTTACTGGTCTGGATGAATTCCTCGGCGGATTTCAGCCCTCTGACCTGATTATCGTCGCCGGCAGACCCAGCGTGGGCAAAACCAGCCTAGCCCTTACTTTCGCCAGAAATGCTGCTGTGGAGTACAAGGCATGCGTGGCTCTGTTCAGCCTAGAGATGGCACGCGAGCCACTGGTGTTCCGCATGCTAGCCAGTGAGTCCGGGGTCGATTCACGACGGGTTCGTCTTGGTCTTCACAGCGAAGATGAGGAAAAACGGATTATGGATGCTATCGGCAGACTTTCCGAAGCACCAATCTATATTGACGATTCCCCCCAACTCCGGGTAGTAGAGATGCGAGGTAAAGCTCGCCGGCTCCACTACGAGCGCGGCATCAACCTCATAATTACTGACTACCTGCAGCTGATGCAGGGGGATGGGAGAGGGGAAAACCGGGTTCAGGAGATTAGCTACATCTCCCGTTCCCTTAAGGCTATAGCTCGTGAGCTTAACGTGCCAGTGCTAGCTGTCTCACAGCTCAGCCGAGCTGTGGAGTGGCGGGCATCACATAGACCCCAACTCTCCGACCTACGAGAGAGTGGTAGCATTGAACAGGATGCTGATGTGGTTATGTTTATCTACCGGGATGAAGTTTACTTTACTAAAGATGAATGGGAACGGGAACACCCAGACAAAGAATACCCGCGAGGCTTGGCTGATATTATTATTGCCAAGCACCGCAATGGTCCTACCGGAGAGATTAAGCTACAGTTCAAACCCTGGTTAGCTAAGTTCGACAATATTACCAATGAAGAGCCAAGTCTATTATGAAGCATTTAAACTTCCCGTCAAATCCCAGATAGCTAAGTTCTAGAATATCAAGCTAAAGAAGAGTAAGTCTATTATGGAACAATTTAAGGGTTTCCCAGCCAAGATGCAGTTTACCCCGCTACCCAATCTTTTCTTCAGCACGCTGCTGCCACAAATCAATGATATTACTGAGCTAAAGACTACCCTCCACATCTTTGGCACACTTTACCGTAAACGGGGCTACCCTCGTTTTGTTAGTTACAGAGAACTTCTAAGCGATAAGAGCCTGGTGAGTAGCCTCAGAGAGACAACAAGACCACTTGATGAGGTGCTACATAATGCCCTGGAAATGGCTGCCAAGCGGGGGACTATCCTTCATCTAGTATTAAGCAGGGATGGGGTGCCTGAGGATATCTACTTTCTCAATACTGTGGCTAATAGACAGACTATAGCCAAAATTCAAAGTGGTGAACTCAGCTTAAGCGGACTGAAAACTGAAAGGCAAACCTATATTGAAACCGAGGAACAACCTGACCTCTTCACCCTTTATGAACAGAACATCGGTATGCTAACCCCGATGATTGCTGAAGAGCTGCGTGACGCAGAGAAACTCTACCCTGAAACCTGGATTAAAGATGCCATCAAAGAGGCGGTTTCCCTTAACAAACGGAATTGGAGATATATTGCCCGGATTTTGGAGCGCTGGTCGGCAGAAGGTAAGAGTGATGGAACATATCGGCGATATTCTAAGACAGACCCGGATAAATACATCAAGGGTAAATATGGACACATGGTCCGGCGCTGAACCAGAAGAAGACTCACCAAGTGCAGCCTGTCCAATATGCAAAGGGGCCGGATTCGTTCATCCCCGCCTACCCTCAGGGAAGCCGGATTTTAGTCGAGTTGTTCCTTGCCGTTGTGCCCAGCAAGGATTAGATAAAGAGCGTCAAACCCGCTTACAGCGATATAGTAACCTGGGCTCGCTAACTCGCTTTACCTTTGACAACCTGCTTCCCCAAGGCAGAATCGGAAATCCCATCAGCCAGGAACGATTTAGCCGTGCTTATGAGGCAGCCAAGGCGTTTGCCGCTGAACCCAAAGGCTGGTTAATCCTATCTGGTCCCAGTGGTTGTGGCAAGACCCACCTGGCAGCGGCTATCACCAATGAGCGTCTTAGCTACGGTTACCCCGCTTTCTATATCACCGCCTCTGACCTTTTAGACCACCTGCGCGCCACCTTCAGCCCTGAAAGCGAAATGCCTTATGACGAGTTCTTTAATCAAGTGCGCAATGCCCCGCTGCTGGTTTTGGACGATTTAGGCGCTCAAACCAGCACACCCTGGGCTAAGGAAAAACTGGACCAATTGCTAAATCATCGCTTTAATAGTGAACTGCCTACCGTGATTGTTACTATTATCCCCATTGAACAGCTAGAGGAAAGGATAAGCACCCGCCTAGCTGACCCCAGACTGAGCCACATATATGTAATCGAGGAAAAATCCCCTGCCTTATTGGAATATAGCTGGGGGCCGGAGTTTGAACTGCAAAAAAGCATGAAATTTAATAACTTTGATTGGAAGCGGGTTAACCTGTTGCCGGAGCAACGTGAGAACCTGGAGATGGTGTACCGCGAAGCCATGAACTTTGCCCAATCGCCTGATGGCTGGTTGGTGTTGGTGGGGGTTAATGGCTGTGGTAAGACCCACCTGGCGGCGGCTATCGCCAATTATCGTTATGAAGCTAAAAAACCAGCCTTATTTATAGTAGTCCCTAGCTTTCTTGACCACCTGCGCTCCACCTTCAGCCCTGAAAGCAAGATATCCTATGACCAACTGTTCGAAAGCGTAAAGAGCACCCCCCTGCTCATTCTAGATGACTTTGGTGAGCAGTCAACCACACCCTGGGCACAGGAAAAGCTCTACCAAGTTATCAACTATCGTTATAACGCCCGCCTGGCGACTATAATTACCACCTGCTGCTCACTGGATGAAATGGAGAGCCCCATCTGCTCCAGGCTAGCAGACCCTAAAATCAGCAATGTAATAAATATCACCGCTCCTGACTACCGGAGTGATGTGCGGTCAAGTCAAAGTGCTAAGAGATATCGGCGCGGTGGAAAAGGGCGCTGACACCCCTCTTACATTGCCCCCTCAAAGCAATCTCAAACCAAGGTTGTTTAATAATTTTTTCCCCCATCCTCTAAAGCTAATGAGTGAAGCCCCATGGGTGGGAACAACAGGCGTTAGTAAACAACCTCTTAAACCAAAGCTTGCATAGCCAGAAGTTTTCTAGTAAAATAAGTAAGTTTTGTGTAGAGAGAAGCGTTAAAAGATGATAAACCTTCCCGTCCTAGTGCTAAATCAGAACTACGAGCCACTTAATATATGTCGAGTCCGGCGGGCAGTAGTGTTAATTTACCGAGGTAAGGCTGAGATGCTAGAGAATGGCACCGGCTTTATCCACTCAGCCACCAATACTTTCCCCCTCCCCTCGGTAATCCGACTAGCCTATATGATTAAACGCCCCCGGCCAAAGAGAAAGCTAACTCGCCTTGAGGTTTTCAATCGTGACCAATACACCTGCCAATACTGCGGTAAGCAAACCCACCAACTTACCCTAGACCATGTCATCCCCCGCCACCAAGGCGGCGAACACATCTGGGAAAATGTGGTCGGTGCCTGTATACCGTGTAATCGTCGTAAGGCAGGTAAAACACCCAGCGAAGCCGCGATGAAATTAATCCGTCACCCCGCTTCTCCACGCGACAGCATCTGTTTTTACATCCCCTACCACTACCGCCAAACCCAGCATGAATGGCAAAAATACCTGCCCCAATGAACTCTGACGGTCTATGCCAACCTAGCCCTTCTTACCCCGCTTGTGAAGCTGCTCATCCTCAATAGTAACCTCGCTTACCGACAATTCCACAGTTGCCTGGCTCTCCAGCTCAACCAGTACCGTTTCCTTCAGCGGGTTACTTCCGACTACAGTGGCTACCCCCATAGGTGTAGACACTCGCTGACCCTCCTTGGGCAACCGCTCCTTCATAATGTGGTATTGCTCACTCTCATAGACCAAGCAGCACAATAATCTACCACAAACACCTGATATCTTCATCGGGCTGAGGGGTAAATCTTGCTCCTTTGCCATTTTAATAGAAACTGGAGCAAACTCGCTTAAAAAACTCATACAACATAGAGGACGACCACACCTGCCAAAGCCGCCTATGAGCTTGGCTTCGTCCCTCGGTCCCAGCTGCCGTAGCTCCACCTGCATCTTAAAACGATTGGTTAACTGCCGAACCAGCTCACGAAAATCAACCCTCTCAGCAGCACTAAAGAAAAGGGTTAGGCGACTACCATCAAGATTATATTCAGCAGACAATAGTTTCATTGGCAGACTAAGCTTAGCAATCAGCTTACCACACTCGGTCAGAGCCTCCTCTTCCTTACTCTTAAATTCTTGGGCACGCTCAATATCTTCAGCTTCCGCCTTGCGCACTATCGGCTTTAACTTACCACTTATCTCGCTAGCCAATACCTGCTTGGGGGAAATGACCACTCGCCCCAGCTCAAGACCCCGGGTTGTCTTGACCACCACGTAGTCATTTACCTCTAGGTCAATACCCGCCGGGTCAAAGTAGTATACTCTACCGGCTTCTCTGAAACGTATGCCAACAATCTCAGCCATATTTTGCTACGCCCCTCTCTTCTGGGATGCTAAGCACTAGCACCTCCAGCACTAGCCGCGGATTGGCATTCTGCCTAAGCTGCTCCCCGGCTGCCTGAATGCTCCTAATAAAAGCCTTTATCTGAGCCAGGCTATAACCCCTAGCCATCTCAACAAGCCTGGCTTCAAGGTCAACATTACTAATGGCATCACTGCAGCCTACCTTGACCAACAAAAGGTCACGCCAAAAATCAAGCCACGAATCCAGTATATCATAGACCAATCCCCGGCTTTTACTAAACTGGGCTACCAGCTGGGCAACATAAGTAAAACGCTCCTCATAATCACCATTGATAATATCAAGCAACCTGTCCATCCTCTCGGCACGCTGCTGGAGCTGACCATCATCAACAGCCGCCGATACCGCCCAACCCAGGCAGCCATGGCAAAGTCTAGCCACAAGCTTGGCTTTCTGCGGCTCAATGCCCCAGCCACTACTAAGGGCAGCCTCCACCTCACCAGCCGCCAAAGGAGATAACTCCAGCCGCTGGCAGCGAGAAACCACTGTGGCTGGTAGCAGTCGCTCATTTGTAGTTAGCAGGATAAAGATTACCCCCGCTACCGGCTCTTCCAAGGTCTTAAGCAAACAGTTAGCTGCTTCAATTGATAATTGCTCAGCCCCATCAATAATAAATACCTTGTACTTACCCTCAAAGGGGGGTAAGCTGGCAGCGTGCTGCATTTGTCTAATCTGGTCGATGCTAATTTCTGTCCGAAGCTTAGCCTCAGCTGAATCTCCGTTAGAGGTCAAGCCTATAATCTGGACATCAGCATGCTTGGCTGAAGCTATTTTTTGACATGAGGCACACTCACCACAGGGGGGCTCTGCCGCTTCGCAGTTCAATGCCTGAGCCAGATTTAGAGCCAGGGTCATCTTGCCCACATGAGGCGGACCTTCAAAAAGATAGGCATGAGCCAGAGACCCCCGCTCCAAGCTACGCTGGAGTAAGGATACCGCCCTAGATTGCCCAACTACTTGCCACATTGACATGGCCCCCTAAGCCTTTCTAATCTTAACTACATGTCTGATGTTGATTATATCTTTACCAACTACAATGTAGTCTGTGCCTATTTCACTCAGTATACCCTTAATTTCGCTACCCAAGGCTATACTAGTGAGAACCTTAACTTTTTGTCCTATCCATTCCTGTGGTATAGCAGTAGTAAGAAATTTTTCCATTCTGGTTACTCCTTTCACCCCCAAAGTCTTCTCTAAACTAAATCGCACCTGGTTAAGTCGTCAAAGGTCTCCCGGCGCCGAATAAGATGTGCTTTGCCTTCCTTGACCAAAACAATAGCTGGCTTAAATGAGGCATTATAATTGCTGGCCTGTGGCAGGCAATAGGCACCACAGTCAGGTATAGCTATAATATCACCCGCTGAAACTGGTGGCAGACTAATGTCTCTAATTAATATATCGCCAGACTCGCAAAACTTGCCGGCAACAGTAACCTTCCCCATTTCCTTTTGTGATACCTTATTAGCTACAACTGCCTCATATTTAGCCCCATAAAGGGCGGGGCGGATATTGTCAGCCATACCGCCATCCACCGAGACATAGCACCTGACCCCCGGTATCTCCTTCACCACCCCTACCTTGTATAGTGCCACCCCAGCCTGCCCTACTATTGCCCTTCCTGGCTCAACGATAAGTTGCGGTAGTGCCAGCCTTAGCTCGCCACACCGGCTAATAATCTTAGACGCTATCGCCTCGGCATAAACAGCAACCGATGGCGCTGGAGAATCTAAGGTATATTGAATGGCAAATCCGCCGCCAACATTTAGTTCCCCAAGCTCAAAATTATATTTCTGCTTCATTTCAGCAGCAAAGTTGAGTATAAGCTCAATAGCCTCCTCGTACGGCTTGACGTCAAAGATAAGCGAACCGATGTGAAAATGCAAACCGCCAAGATTCAGGTTGGGTGCTGACATGGCTCTGGCTACCGCCTCTTCGCCACTGATTAACGGGAAACCAAACTTACTGTCAATAACACCGGTAGCAATATACTTATGGGTATGGGGGTCAACCCCGGGAGACAGACGCAGCAATATATCAGGCGTATAGCCTTGCTCCTTAGCTATTCCCTGTAATAGGCTAAGCTCATCAAAATTGTCCACCACTATGCGCCCAATGTGCCACTTCAACGCCAGCCTGATTTCCTCTTCTGATTTATTATTACCATGGAAATAGACCCTGTCTAAGGGAAAACCAACAGACTGGGCAATGCCAAGCTCACCACCAGAGACCACGTCCAGCCCCAGCTCCTCTTCCTTAAAGATAAGTGCCAGAGCCTTATTGATAAAGGCTTTACAGGCATAAATAACTGTAGTATCGGTATAGCTCCGACCAAACTCCTGTTTAAACTCCCGGCACTTACTGCGCAAGCTAAATTCATCAAAGAGATATAGCGGCGTGCCAAATTCCTCAGCTAGCTCAACAGTATCGCAGCCGCCAATTATCAGGTGACCCCTATTACTCACCTCTGCAGTTAATGGAAGCAAAGAAAGTCTGGACAACACGACAAAACTACCTCCTCCTGTAAGTGAAAAAGCGCTGAATTTCAGACTCAGCCACGATGACCTTGCCTGACCTGGTTCATCTTTCTCAGCTCTAGAAGTATCTCCTTGAGTAGCAAAAGCTCAAGCCGCCGAGAATCTACTGTACTGGACAGTTTTGCCCACTTCTTCGGGTTATCCGCCGGAATATAGTCCTCCAGCAAATCTATAATATCCTCTGCCATTGGTTGCTCCTTTCAATTCAATGGATGAAAACAATCCCCACAGATGACGCACAGGGAACTAACCTAGAGTCTACGCCATTATAGATGGGATATATCTCCCAGCCAACCTTAGCTACCAGCCCATAAACATCAATTCCCACCCCCTCCATTGAAGGGCGAGCCCTTAATATATTTGGGCAGCGGCCACTATCTAGCATATAGCATAGCCCACCATTGCATAATGTATCCCGACAACCACCAGCACCAAAGCCCACAGCCAAGTAATAGCCATCAGCAAAAGCCAAGGCTTCAATCTTAGCGGCAATCTCGCCAGCTTTTCTTTGATAATCTCTCCCATGAGGGTAGTATCGGTTAATATCAGCAAAATCTTCAACCGGGCTATCAATGGCGAATAGTACTGCCCAGTTAAACCGACTAAATGCCTTACGCATAAACTCTGGCTCAGGAGTATAAGGCGGACAGTAGCCACACCGATTGTAGTTAGCACAGGGAGGCACAGAGCACTTAAGCCTCACCCGCTCATCTACCTGCACCCAATCAGCAGGTATAATCTCAACCTGTGAAGCGCTAAGCTCCATCGCCTTTTGCCTATAATTTTCCAGGTCTGCCTTTAAGGTTTCCTCAGAAACCTGTATGGAAATTAGCCTCGCTGTTCCACTTCCAGCTTCCAACTTTTTACTCCTTTCTAGTTAATGCCTGCCGTGGGCAAAAATTTTTGAGTCCTTATTGAAACCTTCATCCAATGTTAGCAGTGCCCCGCAATGAAGTCAATTTATGATTATCTACCTCACCCCCTTAATCCCCCTCTCCTTTGAAGGAGAGGGGGAAGGATATTAAAAAGAGGGGCTAGCGCCCCTCTAAGACTCCCCCTAAATGAAAGCAGGGGATTGGGGGCGCAGCCCCCAGATGTGATTCTGGGTGGGAGGGTGGGAAGAAAGAGGTTATTGTTTAAATTTCCCTTAAATTGACACCGAATCAGGAATACCGTTAGAATATCAGTTAATACTAATCAAAGAGGCAGGATATTGTATCAAAAGACCACCCTGGATAACGGGCTACGCATTATCACCTCAACCATGCCTCATACCCGCTCAGTATGCATTAGCATCTTCGTTGGGGTTGGCTCCCGGTATGAGGCCAAGCAACAGTCAGGTATCTCACACTTCATTGAACACCTGCTATTTAAAGGCACTCAAAAGCGGGCAACAGCCAGGCAAATTTCAGAGGCAATAGAAGGCGCCGGCGGAATCCTT
>JAUWYK010000071.1 GCA_030615865.1 Dehalococcoidia bacterium | reverse complement strand
CAACCTGTTCCTGAAGTCGCCTCAACACCGTGGACTCAGAAGCTACAGTAACCCAAACCTCACCTACCAATGAAGCCCAGCCAGCTTCCAGCAAAAGAGGCGCTTCAAGCACCACCACCCTCACCCCCTGCCGCCGGTACTCCTCAAGCTGAGCCTTTACCAGAGCATACATCCGGGGGTGCATTATCTGATTAAGTCGTGATAGCAATTCGGGATTACCAAACACCATCTCACCCAGCTTGTTGCGGTCAATCTCACCGCTAGGCTTAAGAATCTGCCTGCCAAAAGCAGCCACTACCTCCCGCCACAGTTCGGTATCAGGCTTGAATACCTCATGCCCCACCTTATCGGCATCAATGATAACCGCCCCCAGTTCTGCCAGGAACTTGGATACAGTGCTCTTGCCGCTACCTATACCACCAGTAAGACCTATAACCTTCATTATCCACCATCTTACCCAAGTTTAACCACTAGCAGCAAGGCAGTCAAGAAATTCTATATCACTCTCACCTCCTTTTGGTTTTTATTATGTAACCCTATCCCCTTTATCCCCTTCCCCTTGATAAGGGGAAGGGGAAGATATTTTGTAAGAGAGGCTTCGCCTCTCCTCAACTCTCCATAAGGATAACCAGAATAGAGGGCGTTTAAGAGGGGCTACCGCCCCCCTTTTAGTATCCTCCCCCCTCTCCCTCGAGGGAGAGGGGGCTAAAGGGGGTGAGGGTGATACCAACAGGCTATAATTGATAATAGCTGAGTGATATAATTAGGTTAAGGGGCTAACTATGCGTGAGGCAATGCTCTACGAAAAGCTGCCCAACTCCAGAGTAAGGTGTAATGTTTGCCAATGGCGCTGCACTATAAACCGGGGTAAGTTTGGTGTTTGCCGCATGTACCAGAATACAGATGGTGTCCTGTACAACATGAACTACGCTCAGGCATCATCAGTAGCCGCTGACCCTATTGAAAAGAAGCCTCTATTTCACTTCTTCCCTGATAGTCTAGTTTTTTCCCTAGGTGGCTGGGGCTGCAACTTCCACTGTCAGGACTGCCAGAACTGGGAAATCGCCTGCCCTGAGATTGATGAGCCATGGCTTGGCTCTCAGGAAATCCAGCCTCAAGCGGCGATAGAAATGGCTAAGCGCTACCATTGCGATGGCATTGCCTGGACATACAATGAGCCCAGCATCTGGTTTGAGTATACCTTTGACTCAGCCAAGCTGGCTAAGGAGAATAACTTATATACCGTCTATGTGACCAATGGCTATCTCACCCCTGAGGCACTGGATGCCATCGGACCCTACCTGGACGCCTGGCGCGTTGATGTTAAGGGCTTTACTGACACCCTTTATCGTGAGCTGGCAAAGGTAAGCCAGTGGCGAGAGATACTTGAGGTTGCCAAGCGGGCTAAAGACAAGTGGAATATGCACGTTGAGGTGGTGACCAATATCGTACCCACCATGAACGACGATGACCAGCAACTTGAGGGAATTGCTAACTGGATACGGGATGAGCTGGGTGAATTAACACCGTGGCATGTAACCAGGTTCTACCCCCATCACCATATGACGCACCTACCCCCCACCCCCGTATCCACCCTTGAGCGTGCTTATGATATCGGGCAAAAAGCCGGTCTTAAGTTTGTCTATGCTGGCAATGTTCCTGGGCACCAGAGCGAGAGCACTATCTGTTATTCCTGTGGTAAGCTCATCGTGCAAAGGTTTGGCTATCAGACCAAGGTAGTAGGTCTGGAAGGTTCAAGGTGTAAATTCTGTGGGGCAGAACTTAATTTTAGGACGTCTGAGGCAGAGAGGAGGTCACAATGATTAGGAATCCAGTTGTAGCCGGGCAGTTTTATCCAGCATCAACTTCCCAACTTAAAGCAATGATTGAGGAGTTCATTGATGAGAAGGCAACAAAAGAAGAGGTAATCGGTCTGGTTTCACCTCATGCCGGCTATATCTACTCTGGACCGGTAGCCGGTGCTGTTATATCCAAAATCAAATTTAAAGATACCTTTGTCATCATTGGTCCGAACCACACCGGCAGTGGAAAACCGCTTAGTATTATGACCCAAGGTACCTGGAAAACACCTCTGGGTGAGGTAGAGATTGACTCAGAACTCGGCAAGCAGATTCTAGCCACATCTAGTTACTTACAAGAGGACAACGTGGCACATCTATATGAACACTCCATTGAGGTTCAGCTCCCATTTCTACAATATTTTAAGCCAGATATTAAGCTTGTGCCCATCATACTCGCCTACTCTAGCGGCGCCACTTATAAGGAAATCGGCAAGGAAATAGCCAAGGCAATCAAAGACTTAAATAAAGAGGTTGTAATCATAGCTAGTAGCGACATGACCCACTATGAGCCGCAAGAGTCTGCCAAGAGGAAGGATACTCAAGCTATAGAAGCCATACTGGATTTAAACGAGGACGAATTGTTAAAGCGAGTGGAGGAATTAAACATATCACTGTGTGGCTATGCACCGGCGGTCAGCCTTATCTCGGCTGCCAAAGAATTAGGGGCAAAGAAGGCAGAACTAGTGAGATACCAGACCAGCGGTGATACCTCGGGCGATTATTCTGCTGTCGTCGGCTATGCCGGGATAATAATAACCAAGGAAGAGATACACCCGCTGGTGAAATTAGCCAAGGAAACAGTAGAGACCTATGTTAAAGAGGGTAAGACCCATCAACCCGAAAAGCTTACCCCTAAGATGAAACAGAAGGCCGGGGTCTTTGTTTCCATTCACAAGTTTGGCGAGCTACGGGGCTGCATCGGCACCTTTGAACCCCAGAAAGATAATGTGGCTGAGGAGATTATTGTCAATGCTATCAGCTCAGCTACCAGAGACCCCCGTTTCCCTCCCATCGCCCCCGACGAGCTTAAAGACCTTGACTACAGCGTGGATGTCCTGACCGAGCCTGAGCCTATAGACAGTAAAGACCAGCTAGACCCTAAGAAGTACGGGGTTATAGTGGAGTGCGGGATGCGGCGGGGTCTGCTACTGCCTGACCTTGAGGGGGTAGATACCGTTGACTACCAGATTGATATCTGCCGCCAGAAAGCGGGCATAGCGCCCGAGGAGCCAGTAAAGCTATACCGGTTTGAGGTGAAGAGGTATAAATAGGAGGGCGACAAAAACGATATTATTTTTAAAGGGAAACGATTCGTAGCTGATTAGCTTTGATTTGTTTTTGTAGTTATGTTAAGCTCTTTGAGGTGAGGAGGTATAAATAGGAGGGCGACAAAAACGATATTATTTTTAAAGGGAAACGATTCGTAGCTGATTAGCTTTGATTTGTTTTTGTAGTTATGTTAACCTAACAGGTATTTTATCAAAGGTAGATTGAAGGGATGAAAGCAAGGAAAGGCCTAAACGATGAGTTGAGGGTTTGTGTTAGGCGGGTCGGTTAGTCAAAGAATAAGAGGTTGGGATAAGATAATCTTGAACTCAGCGCTGCTTCAAAACCCTCGATTACAAGGTTTGCAGCCTTAATGTTTATGTGCTAGAATACGCTTAATGAGTGGCAACACAATGAAAGCTGCTGGAATGAAAAAGCAAACACGGCGCGCTCAATATGCGTGGAGGTGGCGTTCACTATGACATTCGAAACCGGGCCTTACTTGAAGATGGCATGTTTTTGTGAGCGAGTATTACGGGAGGTCGATGGCGTTGCTACTGTGGTCAGAGTTATCGACCGACTAACACACACAGAGTCTAAGTCAGACGCACCTGCGGAAATGCCACCAGTGACTTACGAAATGAAGTTGGTAATAATGCTTATACCAGGACAAGCACTAGGACGTCATGATCTCAAAGTCGAGCGTGAGCTACCCTCTGGCGTAAGAGACAAGCCAATTGCATTGACAGTTCAGCTTGAAGGTGGTAACAGAGGGGCAAATATAGTGGTGGATACCAAGATGACATTCCCACTGGAAGGGCTCTATTGGTTCAATGTATATCTGGACGACGTTCTGCTCACTAAGATGCCATTCCAAGTTTTATATCAACGTATTTCTATTCCGGGGGTTGCACCCGATGCCGCGCCGTAGCTACCCACTTTGACCGTATCCCCCCACTTCTTTTTGAAAATCCGATTTATGGAACCCGTGTGAAAAGGCTCAGACTCGGCTGACGGCATCAAGATAAACTCACGCTCTCTCCCTGCATACTCCAAGTTCACTTGCTCCGCCCCTTCTAGGAAACCGACACTATCATGTGTTGCCCAAAAATCGCGTTCTTCGTCCTCGCTTTTGAATCTTGGTATTTCTATCATTTCATTTTCTCCTATAAAATCTGCGTTCCCTTGCAGTCATTTCTCGTGCACTAATCACTCTTATTAAGCCATGACGAAGCACGAACACCACGAACAAATATCGTCCGGCGTATGTTCGGCCATGGGCCAATAGCCTGTTACTTTTCCGATACACTTTGGGGCTGTTATAGAAAATCTGTTCGGCCTCATTGTCAGTAACTCCGTGCAAGCGCAGATTTTTGTCTCGATTCCCTTCATCCCAATCAAAGCCATGCCATCTCAAATCTGCTATGTTCCCTTTTTAACTAGGTTAACACGCTCTGACTCTTGTGTCAACAGGTTGCTTACTGTGGACACCTACATCTTCTTGCGCTATACTTTACTTGATTACATAATATTTTGCACGATCCTACTTTGAAGGAGAGGGGGACACAGGGGGTGAGGTAGATAAAATACAAGATTTGCAGTAACCTAAAGAAGGCGCATCATGGATATGTTTGAACATAGATTTGAGGTGAAAAGATACAAATGACTACTATGCTCCTTCAAGGAGAATAGTCTGTGAAGAGCGTATCAAAGCAAATATTCTTGAATGTCCTTGTATGCCCCACATTAGGATGGCTGTCAAGGTCTGGGGAAATTGCCGAGGCAGAACTGACCCTGGGCGAGAGATTTCGGATAGAGCAAGGAATCAAGATTGGAAAGAGGGCAAGAGGACTCTACCCTGACGGCTTGTTAATAGATAATATGGATTTAGTGTCGGCTTCAAAGAAAACAAAGAGTTTGATGGATGACCCGAGTGTTCCGATAATCTTTGAAGGTGCCTTCCTTATTGACGGGTTGGTGACTAGAGCCGACATATTGAAGCGGAAAGGTGATAGCTGGCGCGTGTTTGAAGTAAAATCCGGTGTGAATGACAAAGAGGAATTTATAGATGACATGGCGTATACGGCGATGGTTATTGACCGAAGTGGTTTTAATATCTCTGATGTCTGGCTAATATTAGTATCCAAGGATTTTCGGTTAGGAATGGAAAACGAAAAACTTTTCGTGGAAATAGACCACACAGACGAAGTCCTGGAGCGAGTTGAGGAATTCAAACCTCTCTGGCAACAAATCGAGAAAATAACCAGAGCACCGGTAAAGCCAGAGCCCCAACTTCTATTTGAATGCCGCAAATGCGAGCTTTTCAAGGAGTGCCTGGGGAAAGATATCGATAACCATATATTCAACATTCCACGACTAAGCCAATCCAAATTCGACGAATTAACAGAATCGGGTATCGTTTGTATCGAGGCTATCCCAGATGGATTTCCCTTAACTGAAAACCAAGCCAGAGTGAGGGATTGTGTACTGACAAAGAGTCCATTCGTTGGAGATGGGCTCAAAAGCGAATTAAGGTCTATTTCATGGCCTGCCTATTATCTGGATTTTGAAACTGTTATGACAGCCATACCGTTATATCCCGATATGGCGCCGTATACTCAGATTCCAACACAATACTCCATACATAAGTGCTCCGATGTCGGACTTATCATCGACCACTTAGAGTATTTAGCTGACCCGAGTAAGGACTGCAGAAGAGAACTCGCCGAGAATTTAATCAACGACCTCGGAGAAGAGGGCAGTATCATTATTTATTCCACTTTTGAAAAGGCTGTTATTAACAACCTGGGAGGATTATATCCCGACCTTTCAGAAAAACTGAACTCCTTGGCAGGTCGGATGATAGACCTCGTAGCAATCATTCAAAAGAATTTTTACCACCCGGAGTTTCACGGAAGCGCATCAATAAAGGTGACCGCTCCTGTTCTAGTGCCTGAGGTGTCATATGATAATCTGGAAATTGCAGATGGTGACTCAGCAATGGCGGCTTTTGCCTATTTAGCGCTTGGTAAATATGAGGGTAGAGAAGCCGAAACAATGAAAAGAAACCTTTTAGAATATTGCCAACAAGATACACGAGCTATGGTTAAGTTGCACCAGCGGTTGGCTGAATATGTATGACTCTTTCAGAAAATAATTTAAAATGAATAGGTAATTAACAACAGGCTTACTCTAAGCTTAAAGAAGGTGCATTATGGACATGTTTGAACATCAATATCAGGAACAGATTGGGCAGGAGGCACCACTGGCAACCAGGATGAGACCTATTACCTTCCATGACTTTGTCGGGCAGGAGCATATCATCGGCAAAGGGCGTGTGCTGAGGAAGGCTATTGAAGCCGGTCAGCTACCATCAATCATCCTGTGGGGTCCGCCGGGCAGCGGCAAAACTACCCTGGCTTTTATTATCGCCAACACTACCAGTTCACACTTCAGCCCGATAAGCGCTGTCAGCGCCGGCGTGGCTGACCTGCGCCGAATAATAGAGGAGGCTATAGAGCGCCGCAAAGTGTATCAAAAGAGAACCATCCTGTTTATAGACGAGATTCATCGCTTCAATAAAGCCCAGCAGGATGCAGTTCTGCCCTTCGTTGAGGATGGCACTATAACCCTCATTGGCGCTACCACCGAAAATCCTTCCTTTGAGGTTATCTCCCCCCTCCTCTCCCGCTGCCGCGTTCTCACCCTGAACCCGCTTACCAATGATGAAATCCGCATCATAATCCTGAGAGCACTAAGGGACACATTAAAGGGTCTTGGTACGTCAAAAGTAGAGCTGGACCCCGATGCCTTCAGCCATCTTATTACTATGTCAAACAGTGATGCCCGGGTTGCCCTTAATGCTCTAGAGATAGCCACCCTGACTACGCCAGCCGATGATGAAGGAAAGCGCCGCATTTCACTGCCTACTATTGAAGACGCCATTCAGCATCGGGCGCTGCGTTATGACAAGGCAGGAGAGCAACACTATGACATTATCTCCGCCCTGCACAAGTCAATGCGAGGCTCCGACCCGGATGCCTCTTTGTACTGGCTGGCAAGGATGCTCGAGGCGGGAGAGGACCCTCTTTACATTGCCCGCCGCTTGGTTCGCTTTGCCTCAGAGGATATAGGCATGGCTGACCCCCAGGCACTGGTAATAGCCATGGCAGCTCAGCAAGCAGTCCATTTCATCGGCATGCCTGAAGGCAACCTAGCTCTAGCTGAGGCGGCAGTATACCTAGCTACAGCCCCTAAAAGCAACTCCCTATATGAGGCTTACTCCAAAGTCCAGGAGGAGATTAAGCACAGCTCCAGTGAGCCGGTGCCACTACATTTGCGCAACGCGGTAACACCGTTAATGGAAGATATGGGCTATGGCAAGGGGTATAAATATGCCCACGACTACCCCGAGCACTTCGTTGAGCAACAAAACCTACCCGATTCTCTACAGGGCAAACAGTACTACACCCCGAGTGCCCAGGGGTATGAGAAACAGGTTGCGGCACGACTCAAAGCCTGGTGGCGAGGCATTGGCAGACCAAAAGAAACTAAAAGAGGGAAAAAGGTTGAATAGGGTTCACATTACATTTCCCTGCGGGGATATTTCGCTGGAAGGGGTGTGGCATTTCCCAGAGAATACAGAGCACTTCCCAGCAGTTATAGTCTGCCACCCTCACCCGCTCCATGGTGGAAATATGTCCAATAATATTGTCTTTGCTATTTGCCAAGCGCTAGCTCAACAGACAATTGCTGCTCTTCGGTTTAATTTCCGAGGAGTAGGTAAAAGTGGCGGCACATTCGGAGAGGGCATTGCCGAGCAAGAAGATGTTAAGGCAGCATTAGCCTTCATTTCATCCACACCGAATATTGACCAAAAAAGAATAGGGCTGGCAGGCTACTCCTTTGGTGCCAGTGTAGCCCTCCCCGTTGCCGTTCAAGATGGACGGGTCAATCTACTGGCACTGGTGTCACCAGCGCTATCAGACTCTGGCTGGGAACAACTAAAGGGATATACCAAGCCAAAATTTCTCATTGCCGGTGACAACGATTTTGTCATACCCCAACAACAGTTCTGGCAGCACATCAAGGATATTCCTGAACCCAAGCAATGCCAGGTTATATCTGGGGCTGACCACTTCTGGGAAGGGTTGGTGGAGGAGGTTGCTCACAAAGTAACCAAATTCTTTGTTGCCGGCTTCAGCCAGGTCTAACCTGGTGAAGCTAATTAAAAAATACCTTGACACCCATCAGCGGTTATACTAAAATATCAGCGCGGGGTGGAGCAGTGGAAGCTCGTTGGGCTCATAACCCAAAGGTCGTTGGTTCGAATCCAACCCCCGCTACCAAGACGGTGAAAGAGGTACAGATTCTAGGTCTGTACCTCTTTTATATTCTGGTAATAAGCCTAGTTAGCACTGTCTTTATTGTCAATTCTTCTATTTCTCGTCCCCTTAGGATTCAACGCTCTTTTTAATATATTCATTAAGGCCCGCGAATCCTACCTTCATTACCTCCGAGTGGCCCTTAGGTATATTTATAAAGGGTGCTAAGATTCGCAACAATCCAGACGGACGGCAACGCCAGCGATAACTCACCTTAGTATTCCCATTGACCTCCTCGAGTTTCCATGTGCCTTCCCCCCGGAAAGCGCCTTCCACATATTGAAGGTGCCATAACTCGTTCTTTTTAGTCTCAATAGTTTTTACTGTAAATTTGGTGGTACCCCTGTGATGTACGGTCAGATCGATAAGCGCACCTGGTTGGTCCACAGCACCTCCCTCGTGTGGCTTTGCCTCAAAATGCGGCATCCACCAGTTAGTCTTACCGGAATATTCAGCTAGGAGTGCTTCGTAGACAACATCAGGTTTTGCATATATTATCGCCTCATCAATGACATCATATTCAGCCATCTTTCACTTCCTATTTTCACAGTTTCATTAAGTTCGTGACCAAGATTATGTTGAAGACTAGACTGTCATAAGCCTAGTCTTTTCTAATTTGAGCAGTTAACTAAGACAACCTAGAAAATAACCGCCTCTTCCACTGTAACCTTAACCAGGTGCCTAACCTTCATCCCCGTAGGGGCAAATTCAGCCGATAGGGAATCAAACAGGTCACCACTATCCAGAATCTCCGCCTTTCCCCAGATTCGGCAACCCTTACGCGTTGAGCGGTCAAAGATTATTGCCGTTAGCTGCGGGTTCTGCTTAAGGTTAGCCATAGTCCGTGGTGAAGCA
>JAUWYK010000050.1 GCA_030615865.1 Dehalococcoidia bacterium | reverse complement strand
GGTCAGGCAGTGCTGCCAGGTGATTATACCTTCCAGGCTGGGGACAATGGGGTGAAGACCTTCGTCGGTGGGGTGACCATGAAGACAGTGGGGGAGCAGTCGGTTACGGCTACAGACACAGGCACACCGTCGATAACCGGGTCGCAGACGGCAATAACCGTTAATCCCGGGGCTTTGGTAAGCTTCACCATCACCGGCACACCAGCTGGTGTTCTCGCCGGTACAGCCTTTCCCTCACCAGCTAACGACATCACGGTGACAGCCTACGATGCCTGCCTTAATGTTAAAACCGACTATACTGGAACCGTAACTTGGTCGTCATCAGCGTCAGCGTCGCTCCCAGTAGATTACACCTTTGTAGGGGGTTCACACATTTTCCCGGGCAGCGAGTTCACACTATTCAGCGCTGGCATCCACACTATAACGGTAACCGATGTCGCTGCATCAGTATCAGCGCCAAGCAGCGGAATAACGGTGACGGCGGTAATCGGTGGTTGGGCACCACCAGCTCCAACAATAGAGGCCAACCTCTTCGGTAGTGTGCTCAGCTTTTCTATTAGTGACACTGGTGAGATTCTGGAGACGATAGAAGCCACCTCCGAGGATGGGAATCTAACTCTTACTATCCCCGCCGGCACCATTGCCCTGGATGAAGATGGGAACCCGCTTTCTACCCTCACGTCAGACGTTGATGTAAGCCCACCGCCACCACCTAGCCATATTATCGGGCTGGCTTATAACTTTGGCCCTAATGGAGCTACCTTTGACCCAGCGATAACCTTAACCTGGAGCTATGACCCTGATGCTTTACCTGAAGGTGTAGCCGAAGAGGATTTAGTTATACTCTACTATGATGAGGAGGCTGGTGAATGGGTAGAATGTGACTTCACATGTGCCCCGGAAACCGACTGCGTAATGGGTTACGTCTGCCACTTTACTACCTTTGCCATTATTGCTCACACCCCGGCGCCAGCCGCCTTTTCGGCATCAAATCTATCTATCCAGCCGTCAGAAGTTCAGCCTAAAGAGGTGGTAACCATCAGCGTTTCAGTAACTAACACCGGTGACCTCGCTGGCAGCTATGAAGTAACGCTCAAGATAGACAACGTAGTAGAAGCAAGTAAAGAGATAATAGTCAATGCCGGTGCCAGTGAAGAGGTAACCTTCACTACGGCAAAGGATGTGGCTGGCAGCTATTCAGTAGCTGTTAATGGACTTAGTGGTTCATTTACGGTAAAGGAGCCAGTCCCGACCCCAGCCCCACCACCAGCCCCGCCACCAACGCCACCACCAGCCCCGGAGGCTATTAACTGGTGGCTGATTGGCGGAATCATAGCCGCAGTGGTAGTGGGATTGCTCATTTTCTTCCTGGTTAGGCGCAGAGCCTAGTAAACACTTAAGCAGATTAAGCCCTCGGTCTACTCAGGCCGAGGGCTAATGATTTATTAACCTCTCCAACCGTTCCCAGGCTCTTAGCTTGACGGCTAGGTTAACATAACTCTAAAAACGATTCAAAGCTAATCACGAAGGAATCGTTTCCCTGATTTTTAATAATATCGTTTCCCAAAATTTTAGCTTGACGACTAAGACTCCACCCAATTAGAATGGAGTTGCTATGTTTGAAATTCTTAGTGATAAGTTAAGCAAAGTATTCCGTGGGCTGAGTAGCAAAGGCCGGTTGAGTGAGAAGGATATAGATGATGCCCTGCGCCAGGTGCGGTTAGCCCTTCTGGAAGCGGATGTAAACTTTAGGGTGGTCAAGGATTTTACCGCCAGGGTGCGAGAGCGCTCCCTCAGTGTTGAGGTAATGCAAAGCCTAACCCCAGCCCAGCAGATAATCAAAATCGTCAACGAGGAGCTTATTAATACACTAGGTGGAGGGCAGAGTCGCCTGGAATCATCGGCTCATCCTCCTTCAGTAGCCATGCTGGTGGGGTTACACGGTTGTGGTAAGACTACCACTGCCGCCAAGCTAGCCCTTCATTTAAGACACTCAGGGCAGCGCCCTTTGCTGGTGGCAGCAGATAATCGCCGACCGGCAGCTATAGAGCAGCTGGCTACCTTGGGTGAGCAGCTTGACATACCAGTTTATAGTGAAGCTCCGGGCACTACCAGTAAGGATATTTGTGCCCATGCTTTAACAAAAGCCAAGGACTTAGCCGCTACCTGGGTTATAGTTGACACGGCTGGTCGTCTCCATATAGATGAGGCAATGATGGAAGAGTTGGCTCAGGTGAAAAGGGAGCTAAAGCCGTGTGAGGTGCTACTGGTGGTTGATGCTATGACCGGTCAGGATGCAGTATTGGTAGCTGAAGAGTTTCATTCTAAGGTGAGCCTAACCGGGCTTATCCTAACCAAGATGGACGGGGATGCCCGGGGTGGGGCGGCTCTTTCTATCAGGTGGGTTAGTGGGGTGCCTATCAAGTTCATCGGTATTGGTGAGAAGGTTGATGCCTTTGAACCCTTTTACCCTGACCGTTTGGCATCGCGCATCTTGGGTATGGGTGATATGCTTACCTTCATCGAGAAGGTTGAGAAGACCGTTGATGAGCAGCGGGCTAAAGAGCTGGAAAGAAAGGTGCGGACTGCCAGCTTTGATTTAGACGACTTTCTATCCCAGCTAAGGGAGATTAAGAAGATAGGACCTCTAACCCAACTGGTTGAGATGCTCCCTGGTTTACCCCAGTTGGCAGGGCGACTACCTGACGGCATGGAAGAGAAGCGGCTAAAGAAAGCTGAAGCTATTATACTGTCTATGACCCCTGAGGAGAGGCGTAACCCAAGTATTATTGATGGCAGCCGACGACGTCGCATTGCTCGGGGTAGCGGGGTGAAACCACAAGATATTAATCAACTCCTTAACCAGTTTTATCAGATGCAAAAGCTGATGAAGATGGGTATTGGGGGTAAACTACCTAAGAATTTAATGGGGATGTTTAGGTAGTGTCATTCTAGGTAATCCTTTAGTTTTCGGCTTCGGCTGGGGTGGCGTAGCTTACGAAGTGCCTTAGCCTCGATTTGGCGAATACGCTCTCTGGTTACATTGAACTCCTTGCCCACTTCCTCTAGGGTCCGGCTTCGTCCATCCTCAAGACCAAATCTAAGCTGGAGTACTCGCTGCTCACGAGGATTAAGGGTGAACAGCACGTCATCGATTTGCTCCTTAAGTAGCTGTTTGGATGCGGCATCAGCTGGTGGCACGGCATTACGGTCCTCTATAAAATCACCCAGGTGGCTGTTTTCCTCCTCACCCATAGGTGACTCTAGGGATATTGGCAGTTGTGATACCTTGACTATCTCCTTGACCTTTTGTGGAGACATTTCCATTCCCTCACCGATTTCCTTGGCGGTAGGCTCTCGCCCATATTCCTGAGCCAGGCGGCGACTCGCTTTTAGCAGTTTATTAATGGTCTCAACCATATGGACCGGGATGCGGATAGTACGAGCCTGGTCAGCTATAGAGCGGGTAATAGCTTGGCGAATCCACCAAGTAGCATAGGTGCTGAATTTATAACCTTTATGGTAATCAAACTTCTCCACAGCCCTGATTAGTCCAATATTTCCCTCCTGAATAAGGTCGAGGAGCGACATGCCTCGTCCAATGTGTTTCTTGGCTACGCTGACCACCAAACGCAGATTGGCTTCAATAAGATGCCTTTGTGCTTTTTCAGCCTCACGCTCAATATTCCCCAGGTAAGCCTTGAATTGCCTTTCATGAACCTGAATGGAATTAATGAAAGCAGACCTTGTCACCAGATTCTCTATGTCAGCTAGAGAGATGGTATCTCCAATAGCACTAAGGACTTCCTGTGGTAACAGGCTACTATTTAGTGACAGCTTTATAAGAAGGTGTTCTGTTTCAGGTACGGACTTATCTATCCGCCGGGCAATAGCCTCGATTAGCTGCTGGTTTATCTCACCAGTAATGCTTTCTCGTAATTTACCATCGGAGATTATCTCTATAAAGCTGGCTTTAGGCGGTAAACTAAGCTGTTTTTGGACGAGATGGATGATGGTGGAAGCCTGCTCCAGCTCCTGAAGCATAGTAAGAAATATTTCAGTTGCCGACGGGGACCTTCCATATCTCTGTAGCCAGTGTTGTTTAATCTCATTGATGCGTTTACCCCTCTCCATCTTCTCGGCTAAGACCTTTTCCTCCTGGGCGGTGAGAAGATGCACCCGACCAATTTCATGAAGGTACATACGAACTGGGTCGTCTATTACCTCTTGCTCTTCCAGTTGTTCTATCGGCGTTTCTAACTCTAAATCTACCAGGGGCTCATGCTCAATATCTGGTCTTTCATCCGGGGGTAGCTCCTTATTGGATTGCTCTTTGGGTAGAATGTCTCTAGAGTGCTCATTATCTTTTAGGTTCATTCCCCGCCTCCTTTGGTGCTGACCTCATCCGACTTTTTTGAGTAAAAACCTCTTTTAGTTGAACGCTGACTTCTATGCCCTGTGCCTCAAGCTTAGCCAGCTCGGCAGCAGTGCCTCCTGCCTCTGCTTCTAAGGCTAATGCTTCCCCTCTTTTTGTCTCCAAACTTCGGAGGAATTTTTCCCGTAAGCGGAGGACGCAGTCAGCGCATCTCGACTCTATTTGGGTGGTAGGTAAGCTCTTGGTTATTAGGGAATCAAGGTGCTCATGAATAGTGATATCAAGCTTCTCCTTAAGTGATGGTAGGTCATTAGCTTGCTGCCAGGCGATAAAGATTTCGCGGTTTTCACTATTTTCAAAATATTCAGGTAAGAGATCCTCACTCCTATCTCTAAGCTCTGGATGCTGCAGCAGTAGTGCTAGGCAATATTCCTCAAGAGGGCTGGATAAAAGTGGGTGCACAGCCCGGGTAATGCGCTCTTGGATTGGCTCCTTAGCCCTGCGGTGAGGCTTAATTTTACTTAAAGCAGCTTCCATACTACGATAACTGGTTTCCGTCAACCTAGCCAGTTTGTTCAGGTAATGGTCACGGCGTATATCATCCTTTATCTCAGCAATGATGGGCAGAAGCTTATCTACGGCTACAGATTTGCCACTGGCTGTAGTCAGGTCAAGGTTAGCAGTGACCATATTAAAGGTGTAATCAACTACAGGTAGAGCCTCTTCTAGCAGGTGTTGCCAAATCTTAGTGTCTTCTTTAATAACATCATCAGGGTCTTTGCCTCTGGGCAGGATGATAACCTTTACCTCGGCACCAAGGGTATTTTCATAGTCTACACACCGCAGACTAGCTTCATCCCCAGCGACATCAGCATCAAGGGCTAAAGCCATATTTTTGGTTAGCCTCTTTAGCATGCCGACCTGCTTCTCGGTAACTGAAGTTCCCATAGAGGCAACTACATTATTGAACCCATTTTGGTGGGCAGTGATAACATCCATGTAGCCCTCGACAATCACTGCTTGATTTTGCCGTCTAATAGCCGCCGTGGCAAGGTTTATGCCATATAGGCTGCTACTCTTGTCAAAGATTGGCGTCTGTGGTGAGTTGAGATACTTAGGTAGCGAATCATCAAGTACCCTTGCCCCAAAACCGGTAGTGCGTCCCCTAGCATCGCATATGGGGAACATTAACAAGTTACGAAATCGGTCGTGAGATTTACCACCCTCTGCCTCTATTACTAAACCGGCGGTCAGTAGTTCGTTCTCGGTATAGTCTCTTTCCATTAGATATTTCTTTAGAGCTTCCCAGCTATTCAGGCTAAAGCCCAGTTGAAAGTCGGCAATGGTTTTTGGTGAGAAACCTCGGCTGGCTAGATAATTTCGTGCCTTTTCCCCAGCTGGAGAGTTAAGGAGTAGGTTGTGGAAATATTGGGTTGCTGCCTCATTAATTTGATATAACCTTTCCTTCTCCTTCCCTTCGGCTTCCGGCTCAAACCTTGAGGCAATGCTAACTCCTGCCTTTTCGCCAAGAAGACGCAGCGTATCACCAAAGTCAATGCCCTGTTTTTTCATAATGAAGGAGAAGACATCACCGCCGGTATTGCAGGCACCAAAGCAGTGCCAAGTCTGCTGCTCGGGATAGACGAAGAAGGAAGGGTGCTTTTCACTATGGAACGGGCACAATGCCCTGAAGGTTCGCCCTGACTTGGTTAACTTAGCATACTGGCTAACAACCTCAACAATATCTGTTTTTTGCTTTACCTCGTCAATAACGCCCATCTTAGTATGTACTACCCCGCCTCCTTAATATCCTCTCCTTCAGAGGAGAGAGGGAGTGTTAGTTGTGGAGGGGTTTCGCCCCTTGGCTCTTCCTTAATAATAATTTGTTGTTTAGCCTTGCCTTTGGTTAATGGTAGTTCTTCAGCAGTCCTCAGTGCATACTGGTCGGTCATACCGGCAATATAGTCAACCACCCTCCGTTCCGGCTCATCACTGTAAAAACTATACTCTGGTGGCAGCTTGTCTATATGCTCATTAAAGTACTTATATAATAGGTGCACCACCTCTCTTGCCCTTTCTGCTTCTTTCTCGGCGGCGTGTAGGTTATATACCTTCTCAAAGAGAAACTCACGCAATGTATTTGTTGCCTCCAGAACCTGAGGGCTCATCCCTATAGTGGGGCTTCCTTCAGCAACATAACCACTTGCTGACCATGAGTAGTCAATAATATCGCAGACCATGGTATTAATTCGTTGTGAATGGAAACGACCTAACACAGTAATAGGTGACAGTGGCAAATCGCCCTCGGTGATGATGCCAGCTCTTACGGCGTCGCCAATATCATGGTTAATATAGGCAACGGTATCGGCAATCTTAACCACCTCACCCTCTAGGGTGTTTACTTTCCCCCAGCTTTGCCCCAGAATATCTACCCTTGTCTTGGAGTGATTTAGAATGCCGTCTCTAACCTCCCAGGTAAGATTGAGCCCCTGACCATCTTTCTCTAAAAGGTCAACGATTCTAAGGCTTTGCTCATTATGTCTGAAGCCGTGATGATAAAGTTCATCTAGGACATCCTCACCAACATGACCGAACGGGGTATGCCCTAGGTCATGCCCCGAGGCAATTGCCTCAGTCAAATCCTCATTGAGGTTTAGGGCTCGGCTTATGGTGCGAGCTATTTGAGCCACCTCAAGGGTGTGGGTAAGCCGGGTTACATAGTGGTCACCCAAGGGGGCAATGAAAACCTGTGTCTTATGCTTGAGGCGGCGAAAAGCCTTGGAGTGGATAATGCGGTCTCGGTCACGCTGAAAGGCAGTTCGTACCGGGCAAGGTTCTTCGTATTTAAGCCTGCCCCGTGATAACCTGCTTTTCACCGCGTAGGGAGAAAGAGATTCTTCCCGCTGTTCAGTTGTCTGGCGAATATTAAGCTGACTAATCATTGATTTTTAATCGCTTTTCTGCTTTAGCAATTATCTCTCTGGTGGTGCCAATCATATCCGGGCTTACTGAAACTGAAGTAATACCCCACTCCACCAGTTTTTCGGTGAGTTCGGGATATACTGAGGGTGCCTGTCCGCAGATGGAGGAGGTAACGCCCATGCTCTTTGACACTTTAATCGCCTTTTCTAGAGCTATAAGCACTGCTTCGTTTCGTTC
Organism: Dehalococcoidia bacterium; assembly: GCA_030615865.1. The sequence goes on along the minus strand of JAUWYK010000050.1, from coordinate 7,199 downwards.
GTCAAATGTCTCGGCTAACTTTTCGCTATCTCTATCAATTCCTAGGATAAGCTGGGTTAGGTCATTTGAACCAATGGATATGCCATCAATGCCAACTTCAAGGAATTCCTCCATAAGGAAAATGTTAGACGGTACCTCAACCATCATCCACAGTTTGAAATCAGGGGAGCGCTTTAGCCCCTCAGATTCCATAATTTCTTTAGTTCTAGCTAGTTCATTAATGGTTCTGACGAAAGGAATCATCACCCATAGATTTTTGTAGTTCTGCCTCACCTTTTTAATAGCTTCCAGTTCCAGCTTAAACACGTCGATGTCAGTGATATATCGAGAAGCCCCTCTATAACCAAGCATTGGGTTCTCTTCCTCGCCCTCATATTCTTGGCCCCCGGTGAGTTCTCTATATTCATTGGTCTTAAAGTCGTTAGTTCGATAGACTACCGGACGGGGATTAAAGGGTCTAGCAAAGCATTCGATGCCTTCAGCCAGCTTGTCAACGAACTCCTGCCCCCGGTTCTGGCTAATCATATACTGGGGGTGTTCACCAATCTGGGCAATCATGAATTCAGCGCGGAGTAAGCCCACACCGTCTACATTGCGGGCAGCCACTACCTCGGCTAGCTCAGGTTGAGCCAGATTTACATAGACCCTTGTCTTTGTCTTAATCTCTTCCTTGAGAATGTCAGTAATGGCAGTCATTTTTTCCTTAGCCACTCTACCCTCGTACACCTTACCCCGTGAGCCGTCTACGGTGACTATCTGCCCGTCAGTCAGGGTAGTTGTTGCCTGCTCAGCACCGACGACGCACGGGATTCCTAGCTCCCGGCTGACGATGGCGGCGTGGGCGGTTCTACCGCCGCGGTCAGTTACAATGGCTACTGCTCGTTTCATCGCCGGCACAAAGTCAGGGGTAGTCATTTCAGCAACCAGAATATCGCCGCTTTTTACCTTATCTATTTGAGAAGACTCAGGGACTATTTTGACCGGTCCTGATGCCATCCCTGGGCTAGCCGGTGCCCCGCTGAGGAGCACCGGGGCTTTGACCTCAGGCTCAAACTCAGCCACTTCCTTGATGGTGGTTACCGGGCGACTTTGGACAATAAATAGCTTTTTGTCTTCCTTTGCCCATTCAATATCTTGGGGAAATTCATAGTGGTCTTCTATCTGTTTTCCTAGCTTGGCCAGTTGGATTATGTCGTCATCGGTTAACTTCTGCTGAGTTTGGGCTGAAGGTGGGAGTGGCACCTGAATATTAGCCTCTTTGTCATCAGCGGCTGGATTCCTGATTAGCTGCCACTCTTGTTTACCTATTTTTTTAGTACTAATTTTCAGCCCGTCTTTATCTATAATATACAGGTCGGGGGTTACCTCTCCAGAGACAATGGCTTCACCAAGTCCAAAGACAGCCTCGATAATAATCTTGCTGGTATCACTAGTTACCGGTTCTATAGTAAATATAACCCCAGAGGCTTCAGAGTCCACCATCTTTTGAACTGGCACAGCAATACCAACCTTAAAGTGGTCAAAGCCTTGCTGGTGCCTGTAGAAGATAGCTCGTGCTTCAAAGAGGGATGCCCAGCACCCTTGAACGGCAACTACCACCTCTTCCTCACCTTGCACATTGAGGAAGGTGCGTTGCTGACCGGCGAAGGAAGCTTCTGGTAGGTCTTCGGCAGTAGCCGAGGAGCGGACGGCAACCAAACCGCCGCCCATCTTGATATAGGCTTGCTGAATCTCCTTGGCTAATTCCGGTGGCATTTGGGCGTTTAGAATTACTTGTTTAATTTCTTCGGCGATTTGTTGGAGTTGTTTACTATTGTTTGGGTCTAACGGTTGTAGCAGATTGCGAATTTTATCAGTGATTTTCGCCTTTTGCAGAAAGTCGTAGTAGGCGTTAGCGGTTACAATGAAGCCAGGGGGAACAGGTAGGTGAGCGTTAGTCATTTCACCTAGATTTGCCCCTTTACCACCGACAGTGGCTACATCCTTTTTGGTGACCTCATTGAACCAGACAATAGCCTTTTGACCTTCACGCATAAGTATACCTCCTTGTGCCTTTCCTTTATACAGGGGGTAATAAAACTAAAACAGGACTTCTGTTCACCTATTTCCCAGCCGAGGTTAGTTGAAGTTTTACTTATATATTCTTTACTAATTATACCATAATGGGCGATTTAGCTAAATGCTGGGGGGTAAACTTGTAGTATTTGTAGTTGACAGTGGTAGTGATGTGAAGTAAAATTAGATATGCTGGCTGAGAAATAGAGGAGGTGTGGTTATGATAGAGATGATTATTGATAGCATTCGGGTTAGTCTAATGAATTATCAACGGGTGGTCATTCTGAAAGAGAAGGTGGAAGATGACTTGGCGGATGAGGTGGCAAAGCGCTATCTACCCATCTGGATTGGTCCTTCAGAGGCCGATGCCATAGCCGTAAAACTGCAGGGAGTTACTGTACCAAGACCGTTGACTCATGACTTGTTACGCTCGGTCATTGATACCTTGGGGGCTACTATCGACTCTATTATCGTCAGCGAGCTTAAGAACGATACCTTTTACGCCAAGATTATTCTTAATGTGGATGGGGGGCAAATGGAAGTCGACTCCCGTCCTAGTGACGCACTTGCGCTAGCAGTGAGGGCAGAGGTGCCTATCTATGCTGAGGAGACAGTATTAGATAAGGCCGGTATCCTACTGGATAAGGAGACAGGTAAACCCATTCTGGCGGAAGGTGAAGCGGGTAAGGGTAAGAAGGTTAGTGAAGAAGAAATGAGAAGGATGTCGGCTTTCTATGATTTCATTAATACCCTCGATTTAGACGACTTTGATAAGCATAAATCTTAAACTATGGTGTTATAGTATTAGAGGCTGAATTGGTGAAAGAGGGTCTTATCAAAAGGTTGGTGGCTTCAATAGAGTGTCCTGTTTGTGGGCGGCACTATGGGGAGGATAATATTGATGTCCTCGGTCACCAGGAAGACTTGTGGTTTTTGAGGGTAGTTTGTTCAGCTTGCCGCACTCAGAGTTTAGTGGCGGCAGTAATTACGGAAGGTAGGGTGCCTGAGGTTATTACCGACCTCACTGAGGCAGAGCTAGCTAGATTCAGGAACATGGATGAGGTGACAGCAGACGAGTTGCTGGATATGCACCATTTCTTGAAGGACTTTGACGGCGACTTTTCTCAGCTTTTTAGTCGAAAATAGACAATCTGTGGGTTTGATAATAAAGAGCCCTAGAGCTAGAAGGCCTAGGGCTTTTTAGCAACTAAAGGCGGGCTTGACCAGAGGGAGCAGATTTGATATGCTGGTCAAGGTATGGGTAGGTTGGTTGCGGCTTTAAGGCTAACAGGTGTTGGCTTTTTCATTGGCGGTTCAATTGCTTTGGGTGTGTTTTTTGGTCTCTGGCTTGATAGTAAGTTTGATACCAAACTATTGTGGCTAGTGGGTTTAATTTTTGGTTTGGTTGTTGCTTTCTATGGCGTTTATCAGATGCTTCTACCTCTGATGCGTAGCAAGCGAGACAAGGAGAATAGCTAGTGCCAGAAAAAAGGGGCTGCCTCGGTTGTTCATTCCCTCTTATAGTTGGGGTTTTGCTCGTCTTTCTTGTTCTCTTTGTAGTTGGTTTTGCTATTGGTCCCTTGGGCAAGAGCGTGCTTGGTGATTTGGGGCTACCTAGCTGGCTCACTGTTGACCAACCACACCCTGAGCTTCCGGCTGAGGTGGTTTTCCACCTGTTTGGCTTTCCCATTACCAATAGCATTATGGGTGCCTGGGTTACTATTATCTTCTTGGTGGGATTCTCATACGCAGTTACCCGTCGGATGAAGCTCATCCCATCCAGATTGCAAAGCCTTTTTGAATCCTTACTTGGCTGGCTGTATAACTTTTGCCAGAGTGTTGCCGGCGAGAAGAATGGGCGCCGCTTCTTCCCGGTGGTGGCTACTATTTTCCTCTTTGTCGCCCTGAATGCCTGGTTGAGCTTGCTTCCTGGGTTCGGTTCAATAACTGTTGAAACAGCAGAGGGTGAGGTGCATTTGCTACGGGGTGCCAATACTGATATCAATATGCCTCTGGCTCTGGCTCTGATGTCCTTTGCCTTTGTTGAGTTCTTTGGTATAAGGTCAGGAGGGGGCATTCGTTACCTGGGAAAGTTTATCAATGTAGGTCAGTTTTTCAGAAGCGTAGGTCAGCTATTTAGAGGCAGGCTTAAGGCAGGCTTAAGCGGATTAATCACCGGTGTCATCAATATTTTTGTTGGTTTTTTGGAAGCGCTGAGCGAACTGGTGCGTATTGTTAGCTTTACCTTCCGTCTTTTTGGCAATATGACCGCTGGTGAAATATTGCTCCTGATAGCAATGTTCCTCATTCCTTGGGTATTTGCCCTGCCATTTTATGGGCTTGAGTTACTGGTTGGCTTTGTCCAGGCTCTCATCTTTGGTGGGTTAACCTTGGTATTTCTTACCGTTGCCGTTGCTCCTCATGGAGCGGAGGCAGCTTAATACAACTACGAAAGGGGGAGAAGAATGGAACCAGAAGTGATGAAATTGTTGGCGGTAGGGATGGCGGCTAGTCTGGGGTTATTGGGACCGGCGTTGGCTATCGGACTTATCGGCTATTCAGCGTTGCAGGGATTAGCCCGCAACCCTGAGGCAAGTGGTCCTATAATGACCAACATGATTCTGGTTACTGCCTTCGCTGAGGCTATCGGCATTTATGCCCTGATTATAGCCATTATCCTGGCTATGATTGTATAGTGGGTTAAGAAGGGAGCAATTATGGGACAAGATGGTATACCTATGTCTTTAGCAATTCTCTTTTCAGCGGTGATTTTAGGGGCGATATTTCTTATCGGGCTGATAATTGCCGTGATGCTTCTTATCTAAGGAGGGGAAAATGGGAGGTCTAGCAAGTCTTGGCATAAACCTGCCAACACTGCTGGCGCAAATAGTAAATTTTGCTATCCTTTTTGGTCTTCTGTATCTGGTTGCTTATAAGCCGATTATGAGAATGCTTGATGAGCGCTCGCGGAAGATTAGAGAGAGCATGGAGCAAACGGAGTTTATTAAGCAGCAGGCGGAGCAGGCTGAGGAGGAGGCTGAGAAGCGGATTGAGGCTGCCAGTAAGGAGGGGCAGGAAGCAATAGCCCGGGCGGTGCAAACTGGAGAAGAGGTCAGGCGGGGGGCACAGCAGCAGGCTAAGCAGGAAGCCGAATCCCTTGTCGCTAGGGCACGCTCGGAGATTCAGCGGGAGCGGGATGAGGCTATTGATGAGCTGCGTAAGGAGTTTGCTGATTTAACCATACTGGCGGCGGGGAAGGTCATTGACCGCTCACTAGATAAGGAAGCGCATCGCCAGATTATTGATAAGGTGCTGGAAGAGAGCACAACCCTGAAAAAGGGTTAGCCTGTTTTTTGGGGGAGAGGCAGTGGCAAGAAGAGTTTATGCCAAGCGTTATTCACAGGCAGTATTTAATATTGCCCTGGAGAAAGATGAACTAGACAGATGGCAGTCTGACCTGAGGAAGATTGCTAGCCTGGGGGAGGATGCTGCATTTGTTGCTTTGCTACAAAGCCCTAAGCTTCGTTTTGACACTAAAGCCAGATTACTGTCCGAGCGGTTAGGTAAGATAAACCGGCTAGCACTAAATCTAGCCTGTTTGCTAATAGCTAGAGGCAGGTTTGGCATGGCAGGCAATATTGCTGATGAGTATCAGCGACTGTTGGATAGCTACCGGGGTATAGAGCAGGCTGGGGTTACCACTGCCATTCCCCTTGATGATGAAGATAAGCAAAGGTTGGCACAGCAACTCAGTGCTGTAATTGGCAAGAAGGTAGTGCTTAAGCCTGAGGTGGATGCTAACTTAATAGGTGGCATTGTAGCTAGAATTGGTGGTAAGTTATTAGACGGCAGCACCCGCAGTAAATTGGAAGCGTTAAAGAATGAGCTAGCCGGGGGAGGGGGTAGGTAGACGCTAATGTGGGTGCTTCACGAAATGTTAATAGGGAGGTAGATTAGGTGACAATCAGAGGGCAAGATATTGTTTCTGTTATTAAGAAGCAGATTGAGCAATTTGGCACGGCAGTAACTATGGTTGATGTTGGCACGGTGATTGAGGTTGGCGATGGTATTGCCAGGATTCATGGGCTAGCTGCAGCTAAGTACAACGAGCTACTTCAATTTCCCAAAGAGATTATGGGGATTGTCCTGAACCTGGAGGAAGATAGTGTTGCTGCCATTATCCTCGGTGACTACAGTGCGATTAGGGAGGGAGACGAGGTAAAATGCACCGGTCGGATTACCCAGGTACCGGTAGGTGACGCCCTTACTGGCAGGGTAGTTGATGCCTTGGGTCGCCCCGTGGATGGTAAGGGTGCGATTAAGACTGACAAGACCCGACCCATTGAGCGTATTGCCCCTAATGTTACACTGCGTAAGTCGGTAGATACTCCGGTGCAAACTGGTATTAAGGCTATAGATAGTATGATTCCTTTAGGTCGGGGGCAGCGGGAGCTTATTATTGGCGACCGGTCAACCGGGAAAACGGCAATTGCCCTTGATACCATTATCAATCAGAGGGGTGGTGATTTAACCTGTATCTATGTTGCCATTGGTCAGAAGGTGTCCAAGGTGGCACAGGTGGTAGCTACTCTAGAAAGCCATGGAGCTATGAAGCATACCATTGTCGTGGCTGCTAATGCCTCTGATTCGGTTGCCTTACAATACCTTGCTCCCTACGCCGGCTGTGCTATGGGCGAGGAGTTTATGGAGCAAGGCGGGGATGTTTTGGTTATTTATGATGACCTTTCCAAGCATGCCTGGGCTTATCGGCAGCTTTCATTATTGCTGCGCCGTCCACCAGGGCGAGAGGCCTATCCCGGTGATATTTTTTATTTGCATAGTCGCTTACTGGAAAGGGCAGCTAAGTATGCCCCTGAATATGGTGGTGGTTCCCTTACCGCCCTGCCTATTATTGAAACGCAGGCTGGTGATGTAGCCGCTTACATTCCAACTAATGTTATCTCTATTACTGACGGTCAGATTTATCTGGAGACAGACCTGTTTAATGCTGGTATCAGGCCGGCATTAAACATCGGGTTGTCAGTGTCCCGGGTGGGGAGTGCCGCTCAAACCAGGGCAATGAAGCAGGTGGCAAGCAGGCTGAGACTGGAGCTGGCTCAATATCGGGAGCTGGCTGACTTTGC
>JAUWYK010000105.1 GCA_030615865.1 Dehalococcoidia bacterium | reverse complement strand
AATGTAGTCAGCGAACGAGTCATAATTAGCCCTAGCATATATTCCGTAGAGGAGTGGCAGAGGCAGCCCATTCCTGACAGCGAAGAGCAGATGCCTCTTACCGTTGGCAGTCTCCGAGCTGAAATCGCCGTAGAACCTGAGGATGGGTTGGGGAGGTCTGGCCAGATACTCAGCAATCTTTTCGCCGATGGTCCGCGGCCTGTCCACCTCGACTAGCTGCAGAATCAAGTTTGCCTCCTAAAAATACTTTAACTCTATCATCCCATCAGTTTGAACCAGATAGCTATATGAGTCCAGCATGTCGCCGGTGTTATAGACCTTAATGCCACCTCTCATTTCTTCTGCCGGGAAATGTGTATGCGCCAGAACAATAGTATGATAGCCGGTGATTTTAGCAAAATCAGCCGCCCTCTCGTGAATCAGAGTTATCCCCCAATTATAAGTATCCTCCGCCTTGGCCCAGACCCTTGTCGCTAGCCAGACGAGAATCTGAGTGGGGAATAGAAAGGGGAAAGGGGTTTTCCAGTATATGGGGTCCACCGGGGTACCGGTCACCAGGGAAAGCCAGTCAAACTCGTGGCCATGAGTGTAATAGACCCCGTCCTCAGCAAAGGGGGGGGCTATTTTGGCCGGCTCTATCTGGGAGGCAAAAAGGCCGAGGTTCCAGTCATGGTTGCCGATACAAAGTTCCACCGGTTTCTTCCGGGCTATCTCTCTGACCTTCTCCGTAACGTAGCGGTAGGGCTTGACTGTAGTCAAGATGTTCATATTGGACCACAGCAGCTCCTCGAAGTCGCCCAGAATCAGGAACTCATCAGCGTCATCGTCAACGAGGTCTAGGAAGGCCATAACCCTATCGTAATCAGCGACTTCGTTGCCGTTGTGGAAGTCTGAGGCGATGTATCTTTTCAAGGCTTACCTCTTCCATGGCCACTTTATGCCCCAGCCCCTCGGCAGAGGCGGACCGGCATCAGGAGGCATAGGCATCAGGTTGTTCACGGTCTGCCCTCTGCCCAGCCTCTCCCCCGGCGGAGTCGAACCTTTGCCGGATATCATCTGGCCGGAGGGCATACTTCCTAGCTTATCACCAGGCCCAAAGCTCCAACTTCTCTTCATAGCTGTTACCTCACCAATATTCTGTGCCTACCATCGACGGTTTTGGTTCTTCCTTAAGACGCTTTAATTGCTTCGGGATAAGCTCATGCTTCAATCGCTTGATGTCTTCTTCTGTCATCCCAAACCATAAATCAAAAGAAACCAATGGTTTTTGACCCTCCCTCCTCTCGGCTTTAACAAAGTGCGTTTCCCTCTCCATGGTAACATAATGAAGCTCTATTTCGGGTAATTGACCTTGGATTCTATCAAATATTGGGCGTGTAGCCTTTTTCTCCGCTTCTGCTTCAGTTTTGACAAATTCCCAGTTTTTAATTAAGTCAATGGCATAGTTTTTAGCCTGTGCAACTCGGTGGGAATCCCACCTCATAGCGCTATAGAAATCCACTATGGGGTGCCCATCATCTGCTTCTGAAACGCTAACATCATAAGAACGATATGGACCTACTTTTACTTCTATATCTGTCCGGCCAGTATTTTTGGCTAAGTTTTCCTCTAGCTCTCTTTGGAAGTCTTCAGGCCTATCAGTCATCTCTCACTATCCATTGTGGAAGTCTGAGGCTATATATCTTTTCATGGCTTCTCAAGGTAATTTCCTGCTGGCACTTCTCATTTTAACAGCTGCCATCACCAATCTCTCCTCAAAAGTTCGTTTATCCAAGAAAAGGGGGGCTTATCATCAGGTGGTAACCAGATAGCACACCAGCCCCCTGACGATATTTTGCCGTCTACTACTGTGCAGGAGTCTGGTCCCTGCCAGAAACGGCACTTTCGACACTTATAATCCCAGAATACCGGCGGGGGCGACAGAGGTATATAGGCTACTGCTGATTTTGAAAACTTGCCCTGCTCAGCCACATGCTGGTTTATCTCATTAATCCAAGGCTGCAACACCCCAGGCTGAACGGTAGCATTGGCTGCAGCCAAGCCTATTGATTTAGCCAGCATAACAGGCAGGAATGCCACAAGAATTAGCCGCAAGGGAGCTGTCGCTCTTTAGGCGACAGGGGAATTGCGGCATACCTCCTTATCTTGAATTTGCAAAATCTCTGTGATATGTGGTCTACTCCCAGTGTGGATAGAACGATACGAATACGGCTTCAACCAAGTAATGACCAGACTGAAGCACTGCGTGAGACGGTTAAGCAGTTTACCCAAGCGTTCAATGTTGTCTGTCGGAAAGGGTGGGAGCAGCGAACTGGCAATGCCTACACACTCCAACGACTTGTTTACCGCAATTGCAAGGATGCTCTGCCCGACCTTGTCTCTGATCTGCATATCCAGGCCATACGCAAAGCCAGTGAAGCCGTGAGGTCGGCAATCTCCAGGCTGAAGAAGGGGCACAAGACAAGTTGTCCGCAGTCTATAGCCTGTCCGCCCCGGTACAACTTGCATACCTTCAAAATATATTGGGATAAGGGGATCATCAGCCTGTCTACCTCTCACGGTAGAATGAAGATACCTTTCAACCTTCCTCAATATGCTCAATATGTGGTCGACTATCCTACGGCTACCGCCGACCTTATTTACCGCAAGAGCTGGTTTTATCTTCATGTCATCGTCAGCCTGCCTGATGTCGAGTTTATTAGTAATGGCCAAGCTGTCGGCGTTGACTTGGGGGTTACCCATCCAGCTGTCACTTCGGATAACCGGTTCCATGGTAACAGGCGCATGCAGGAAGTCATCAAGCGAATCTTTCGTCTCAGATGTGAGTTGCAAGCCAATGGTTCTAAGTCTGCCAAAAGGCACCTTAGAAGCCTCGCTGGGCGCGAACAGCACTTCAGACGGGATTGCGACCACGTTTTGTCTGCCTCTATTCTTCGCGGCATTGAGCCCGGCACAACTATTGTCGTGGAAAACCTCACTAACATCAGGAGCCGTGTCAAAGCCTCGCGTGGGGAAGCTAAACGCCGGCTCCACTCCTGGAGCTTCGCCCAGCTCAAGGGATTCCTTGAGTACAAGGCGGAGGCTATCGGCTGCCAGGTCATCGCCGTAGACCCCAGGCACACCTCGCAGAGGTGCAACCGGTGCGGCTACACCTATCGGGGCAACCGTAAGTCTCAGTCCGAGTTTCTTTGTCGTAAGTGCGGTTTTCACCTTAATGCCGACCTCCAAGCGTCCCGTAATATTCGGGATAAATACCTTGTCGGTTGGAGTATATCTCCTTCCAATGCGCTGCCGTCAACCAGCGTATCGTCTCACCCGTCCTCATCGGGGTCGGGTAGGGACAAGCTGGCGGCTTTAGCCGTCAGTGGTTGACTTAATTACCTCCTCAATCCAGCCAATAGTTCGGGCTTGGTATACATAAACCTTGGTAGTGGAGGATAAGGCGGCGGCATAGGTAGCAAATCGCTAGGTTTAATCTTTGGCCCAATCTGCTGGGCAGCCTCCCAGGTGGTGAAGTAGGCCACGGCGCCTACACCGCCAACGATGAATAAAATCAATGATGTCCCAGGGTCAAGCATCTCAATCCTCCTTTAATTTTGTCAGAAAGTCGAGAAGCTCCTGGGGTGCCTTTTTCATTATCCCCTCAATCCTCTTAAGCACCCTCTCCACCTTCTCCAGCTTCTCAATCGGCATTGAGTTTATTTCCCTGATAAGCCCGATAACCTGGTCAAGCTCGGGGGCACTGTGTGAAACCCTCTCGGCTACTGTCAAAAGTTCCTTAATGAGCCTCAACTGTTTTTCATCGGGCAGCTTGTTGAGGGATTCAGCAAGTTTAGAAAGAGGAGGAAGCCCCAATTTCCGTTCAGCCTCTCTGGCTGCTTCGGCAAGTTTGTCTAAAACCATAATGTCCTCCTTTACAAATTGTAGACCCTAAAAGCCAATTATTCAAGCTACCTGTTGAGGAAGGCTTCTATCGTTCTAGTCAAAAATTCCTCAGTCAGTGGCGGGCAGTCTATATCGCTGGAAAAGTTATATTCGCCGAGAAGATAGGGGCTCAATTCTTTCATTAGCAACGAGGCAAACCTGTCAACAACACTAGGTTCAAACTCGGCAATTATTTTAATATCAGCGCCACTCGCCTGAGATATCGGTTTATCAAGGGATTTAAGACTCGGTGGATTGGGATGGGTAAGATAGAATGTCCCTTCCCTGTCT
>JAUWYK010000038.1 GCA_030615865.1 Dehalococcoidia bacterium | reverse complement strand
TTCCTTAAGCTTTACGGAAGAAGTGGTGACCCCTATCACCGGGTACTTATACTTGTTGATTACCGGAGCTATGGCGAAGTTGTAAGCCGTACCCCAGGGGGGAAATATAATGTGAACCTTGTCCTCTAAAATCAACTTTTCTGTCAGCATCACCGCTGTTCCCGCATCGCTCTTATCATCATATCTGATCATCTTTACCGGTATTTGTTTGTCATACTCCTTTACATATATACCGCCCCTGGCATTGACCTCTTCAACCCACAGGTCATAGCCGCGAGTCTGTGACATCTCGGCACCGGCAACATTCACACCTGACAGAGCGATTGCGTTACCAATAAGGATATTGTCTGGGGCTGGTGGTGGGGTTGGTGTTGGTGTTGGGGTTGGGGTTGGGGTTGGTGTTGGTGGTGCTGGTTCAGCACAAGCACTGAACAAAGGTAATGCAACTAGCGTAAACGCCAACAAACCAAAGAGTATTTTCTTTTTCATTTATTTCTCCTCCTTCCTAAGATGGTTATAGGTCTTGTTATCATAATTATCACGTAATCTCACATCACTTCTCACCTCCTGATAAAAAGACGCCTATCTTTACCTCTGTGAGAATGCGGGTCACCTCTTTCTGCCTCTTTTCCAGAATATCGGCGGCTTTCAAGAAATATATCGCTCTCTGATTTACAAAAATAAAAAACACCCTTGCCCTAGGGTCACTATCTCACAATTACTATTCTTAAGGTTGTCTCACAAGTTGGATTCTACTCTAGTCCTTTTTGGAGTGATTGTCAATACCCCGCGGCCAAATTTCCTATAGCTCTAGAAACCGTCTGTCCCGCAGGATTTATTCTACCCAAGATAAAAATGCGATCTCCTTATTACAGCGGGGACTCCATTTATCAAGGCGGCCAAACGGTTTCACCAAAATGTTACCTATTTGTCATTCCGTGTAGAAGGGTTTATAATTTTGATCTAACCAAGTGTGTGAACCCGCAGATTTGCAACTTAGCCAATTGTCCAGGTGTAGAAGACAACTTACAATGGGAAATCTCGAGTAATTACAATTAATACGGTGGAATTTCGTTGAGACATACAAGGTCACCTTGAAAGGGGAATTACCGAAAAATACTGATGGTGGGTTAAAGTGTTTTGGACAACCGCTGGGTACTAGCAGACTAAGGATGCTGTATTAGATAAATGAGCAGCTTCAGGAGAAGGCTTGCCCTCGTCAGATAAAAACCCTCATTTAGGGTTGACGCATAACCTGTGTGGATTGGTCGGGTGCGGAATCTCTAGTTGTTGTATTGTAGGGAATCAAGCAGAGACGAAGTGGAGGTAGGTAATGATAAAAAAAATTGACCATATTGGCATCGTGGTAAGAAATACCGAAGAATTAACTGCGGTGCTCTCTAATTTGTTTGGATTCGAGGTATCTGAGTCGCTTGCCTTTCCAGAAGAGGGATTTAAGTCGACCCTCATATCTAAGGAAGAGACAACTATTGAGCTAATTGAACCGATTGGCTCTAAAGGGATAATACAAAGGTTCATAGAAAAACGCGGTTGGGGATTACATCATGTCTCACTTCGAGTTGATAACCTAGAGCAAGAAATGAAGTCGCTGAAGGCAAAGGGTGTGCAGCTACTAAATGAAAAGCCACAGCAGATTACAGAGAGGGCTAAGATTGTCTTTATACACCCAAGTTCCATTAAAGGAATACTAGTTGAGCTAATCCATAGGGTGTAATCTTGAGCCTATAAAAATGGCTTCATTGCACCTAGGAGGTAAGTTGTGAAGGAGATCAGTTTTGTTGATCAAACATTACGAGATGCTCAGCAGAGCCTGTGGGGTTTTCGGATGAGCACTGAGATGCTACGTCCCATCATCCCGGTGCTGGACGAGGTGGGATATAAAACAGTAGCCACCGTTGGGGCTCGTGGCATAATTGTGACCATGCGTGCCTTCCATGAAGACCCATGGGCTAGAATTCAGGTTCTTGTCGATGGACTGCGAAAGACCCCTCTACGCGGGTCATTTCAGCCCTGGAATCTTCAAGGGTTTGACATTGAGCCACCTGCTGCTATCGAACTCTGGCTAAAGCGGCAGGTTGCCCACGGAATAAAGAGCTTCTGGATCTGTGACTACCAGAACATGATGGACAGGCTCTCTTATCTAGTGAGGATAGCCAAGGCGGAGGGGGCCAAGGTGGTAGTAGCCATATTATATGCATTGAGCCCGGTGCACACTGACGAGCACTTCGCCCGGAAGACACGAAAGCTGGTAGAGATGGGGGGTGTTGATGCCATACATATAGAAGATGCCAGTGGGATTTTGACCCCCGAACGCACCCGCACTCTTTTGCCAGCAGTACAGCGTGAGGCTAAGGGAATACCACTTGAGTTCCATGCCCACTGCAATATAGGACTGGCCCCTCAATGCTATGCGGAGGCTATGAAACTGGGTATTAACACCCTGCATACTGCTGTCTCTCCCCTTGCCAATGATACCTCCTTGCCTTCGGTAGAGAACACGATAAGGAATGCCCATCGTCTCGGTTACTCCTCAAACGTTGATGAGGAAGCGCTCAAGGCTGTGTCTGACTATTTCAGAGGAATGGCTCAGGAGAAGGGGATGAGGGTAGGAGCATCACGGGAATATGACCTCTTCCAGTTTGAGCATCAGCTACCCGGGGGGATGATGGGGACGCTAAGAAACCAGCTCGCTGAGTTAAGGCAGGAGCAACGCCTGGAAGATATCCTGGAGGAGATAGTCCAAATTCGTCGGGAGCTTGGTTATCCAGTTATGGCTACGCCCTATTCACAGATAGTCGGTGCGCAAGCATTATTTAACATTACCTCAAGAGAACGATACAAAGTAGTTTCTGATGAGGTAATCAAGTATATGCTGGGGCTCTATGGAGAGCCTGACGGCCCTGTAGACCAAAATGTGAAGAACAAGGTGCTGAGTTCACCCAAGGCTAAGAAGTTTCTGAACTGGAAGCTTCCCGAAGTGACCATAGAGGACCTGCGTCGGGAAATTGGGCCTGGGCTTTCTGACGATGAGCTTTTACTGCAGCTTCTGGATCCGCAGGGCGAGGTTAAGGATAAACTCCATGCTCTGTATGGAAAGAAGTAGTAATCATGACCTGGCCTAGATTGCCAGGCTGCCCAGGTAAGGTAGTCAATAGGTTACTTAACATTTGTCCAGAATGTATGAAGTCACAGTTGCTTGTTTTGTTACCTCATTACACAAAGTAGCGGTTTGTGCAATTTCCGTGACTTGAACAAATGATGAGAGGAAGCCTTCTTGAAGGACTGATGCCATTGACACTGACTGGAGGCTGTTTTACAATCTGTGAGTGAAGATAGGTGAAAAATGAAAAAGCTCACTTCACTGTTCCTTTTCGTGCTCTTACTTGCTTTGGCTATAAGTGGCTGTGCGGTCGCCCGTGCGACCACCCCAGCACCCATACCAATGTCAGTACCTTCACCGATACCAGCACCTGATGCTGTCAACTGTGATTACCAATGTGTCAATAGTAATATACATACTGAAGGGGGGTGAAAGATTCAAAGATTAGATGTTCAAAAAGCAGGAACTCATTTGGAGTTCTTGATTCGACAAAAGTTAACGGAAATTGACAAAATGTTTACACAAGTTGTAAAGATGTCATTACAGATTGCAAAGCTAAAAAGGAGGTAAATGCCCTCCGCGAATGTGATTTTTGGGCGGTTAGCTCAGTGGTTAGAGCGCTTGCTTCACACGCTAGAGGACTTGACAATATATATTCAGTCGTGGTAAGCTATCTAGCAGGAGGTGATGAAGTGAAAACAACTGAGGTTCTTGAAAAGGTCCTGAAAGGCAAGAGGCTAAAGCCTGATACTGTAAGGCATTATCGTGATGCGTTAGGCTCACTTGCCGGGCATTCGCCTGAGTTTCCTGCCAGTGGTCTTGTGATAAACGAGTGGTTAGCGTCGTTGACGGGCTACTCGGATATGACAGTTCGGAACTGGTTTAACTTCGTGAACTCGGCTGGCAAGTATATGAAAAAGGCTTATGAGCTAGTCAACCCTTGTGAGACTGCGGATAGACCGAAGGTAAGTAAGAAACGAAGGCGGTATTTTACTGCCTATGAGCTAGTGAAGATAATTAGAGCTTGTCGGTTTGAGCAAGACAAGGTGTTGGTATTGACGCTGATAGACTCAACCTGTCGTATCGGTGAGCTAGTTGGCTTAGAAGCCAAGAATGTAGGCGAAGCGTGGATTGATGTTCAAGGCAAGACTGGTGAGAGGCGTTATCGGTGTGATGCCCTGATATGCCAAGAACTTCGTCGGCTTGGCGAAGATGGTCAACCGATATTCCGAGGTCGTGCTGGTAATACCGCTGATGTTGTGTCCTTAAAGCATCGAGTTCGTAGAGTGATTAAGGAAGCTGGCATAAGCGGTAGCAAGCTAGGTGCTCATACTCTAAGGCATAGTGGAGCTTCGCTGGTCGCTCAAGAAACTGGTTCTGCTCTGGCTGTGAAGGCTTTATTACAGCACGATAAGATAGAAACCAGTATGGAATACATTCACGATGCTGAAGATTTGATACAACAGCGTATTTCTCCTTTGCGCTTGGTTGGTGAGAAGGCGTTTGGAATGGCTGGGGCTGAAGTGAAGCAGTTAGGCATGGGAAGAGAGGCAAGCCTAGAACCGGTAGAAGCTGAAGCTGTTGATGTGGTAGCTGACTTTCTTAATGAGGAGTTTCGAGCGATAGCTGATGATACGGTAGTTCATTCTAGACTGAAGGCTGAAGATTTAAGGTTAGTCCGTGATGCGTTTATCGGCTATATTAGAAGCGGTTTAGCTGGTGGTGATGAGGCTCGATGCAAGACTTTATTTAAGAGGATACTTCGCAAGGTTAAGTAGTCTGATGCCTCGGAAGTGGTTTAATGAGGCTAGATTTTAATTGTAGTGCGTCTGGTAAGAGCTTAACGCTGTGGCGGTGGTCGGCAAAGCGATAGCTTGCCATAAAAGGAAAGGAGTGCATAAATGATTAGGTCGAACGCGAGAAGCAGGTATTATAGGTTTCTAAAAGCTAAGCATGATGCTTTTATCGATAGAAATTTGAGCTTGGCTGATGATAGCCCTGGATGCGTGGAAGCAAGGGAAATGGAACTTCAGGCATTAATGGAAGAACCTTTTTATGATGGGTGTGATGAAGCGAGTGCTCAGCTGGGTGTCAAAAGCTCTTGCTTTGAGTGTCCGTTTGATGAGTGCCAAAGACCTGGGGTGCTATGTACTGCTGATGACGAAACACTGAGGTGTCGTGGTGACCAGGGCAACGAAAACCTTTTGCGTCGTAGTATTCTTGACAGGGTTCAAGAAGGGTTAAGCGTTGTGTGTTCAGGGTGCGGAAAGCCTTTTAAAAAGGGCGACAGCATTTATCGTCTTAGACATGATTTGAAGGCTAGGAATTTATGGTGTAGGCTGTGTTTTCTCATAGAGCTAGAGGCATTTTATCTCATTACATATCACTTAGGAGAGCAGATAGAGAAATTGCGTAGCTATGAGAGCATTAAAGAGTAAATGTTAGCTCTGCGCTTTCCTTGCGAAGCATAAAGGAATTCTTTGAATTACTTAACTTATTTATGGTAACTGCATTATGAAATACCTGAAAGGTATCTTCAGATTATTTAGAAGGTGATGAGAGAAATTCATTAGATTTGAACTAAGAATTGAGATAGCTTTAGATGTTGAGATATGCCTAGTGTAAACTGGCCGGTGGCACGCCGAGCGTTAAGCTGGCGTGCCTAGCAGTTGTGTAAAGAGCATTCACTTGATTAAGTATCACAAAAACGGTCGAGAGTGATAAAACGGATGGTTGAAGTTTGAGACTAAGAGGTCGGTTAATTAGCGTGAGAAAAGCTTAATTTGGTGGTGTTGTCGGGTGGTTCGGCAAAATTAGCTAATGATATTGAGGCTAGTTGACTCGCCGTAAACGGCGTGTTAAAATGGCATAGAAGGAAAGAAAATGCCAAAGAAAAAGCATCGGTGGGCGACAGCGAAAGGCAAGGTTGTTGGTGTGAGGTTTAGCGATGTTGAGTATACGATGGTCGCTGAGAGGGCATTTGATAGGAAATTGTCGCCTGGCGAGTATCTAAAATGGCTGTTTAGGAACACTACAGACCAGGGTGGTGTGCTTGATAGTCTGGAAGAGCTTGAGATTGTGGATGAGCATTTGTTTGTGGATGAGGTTGAGCTTGAGAGCGATGAGGGCAGTTAGCTCAGTTGGTTAGAGCACTCGGTTCACATCCGAGAGGTGAGAGGTTCGAGTCCTCTACTGCCCAGTGAATAGACATTGAGTTTTTGTTGAGTGCTCAGTAGTTTTTTCGCTGTTGAATATAGATTTGCCGAAGGTGGTTAAACGTTAGCTATACCTTCAATATACATTAGGTGCTTGCTTCACACGCAAGAGGTCACTGGTTCAAGTCCAGTACCGCCCACCATTGTGTATAAAAGGTAAAACTTTTCAGAAGACCTTTGCACTAGCTGTTTGACAAAAACGTGCTTGCTGACTGAGGTCTATTGCGGCAAATTCCTGCCTGGTCGCAACGTTTGCAAGCTTCTGACCATCGTGTGAGGCGAGGTAGTCTGTTCTCACGTAGTGCATTCCCCGCTGAAGCAACAGCTTGTGCAGTGCCTTCAATCCTGAAGCCGGGGTAACCCGAAATCGGGTTGCGAGCCTCGTCACTAATCCTGAGGGCACCAGCTACGGGACAGCCGTCTATATTACGCACCTCACTTCCCCTAATGGTGGGTAGCCATGTCTCATTGCCGGCATGAACTCTCTTACATACAAGTTCCACATCCGGGGCACAGCCTCTCCTCCGGTATTACAACCTTAACCCGTTAAGTGTCTATTTGTATACGCCGTATTCCTTGACGGTATCAACTATCGCCTTGAGATTCTCCCACCTTACCTCATCAAAGAACGCCCCATTGGCCATGATATAGCCACCGCCCTTACCGCAAACATCAATGAGCCTCTTGGTATGGTCTATGGCGTCCTGGGTGGTACCTACGGTCAGCAAATCCATGGGCATGTTGCCGCCAACGCAGGCAATGCCATCCAGTGCTTTCTTAGCTTCAGCCATATCGGTCTGGTCGAACAACCATGCCGTCTTACCTTTAGGCAGGTCACGGATAACCTCCAGTCGCGAGTTATAGCCACCCTCAGCCCAGACAAATGGTACCACTCCCTCATCAACCAAGCCCATGATGACATTTCTGAGGCTGGGCCAGTAGAATTTTTTGAACTGCTCATCGGAGAGGAAACCGTCAGCGCCCTTGTGCAGGGGCATAAAAATCAGGGGGCATCTGTTCTGTTTTGCTAAGCCTACCCCCATCTGAATCATGATTGGCGTTAGTACTTCCATGGCCTGTAGGAGCTTATCGGGCTGCCGGTACATATCCAGCATTATCCCTGTAGTTCCCCTGAGGGTATCGCCGATCACGTCAAAAGGTGCTTTGGTAGCGCCACCCTGGTGGGGGGGAAAGCCTAACGCTGGCATCTCGTGCTCGAAGCCACCCGCAACTTGTATCCATTTCAGGGCTTCATCCCCGGCTTCCATAAGAGCCTGATAGGCGGCTTTAACGGGGGGCGTACCATAGGGAATAAAATTAACGCTAACTCCATATATTTCGGTTAGGCCGGCGAGAGGAGGAAGTGCCTGGAGGGGCTCCAGCGCTCCGAATACGCGCGACGGCCAGATGTAGCTGAAGAAATGCAGCGGGTTATGAATAAAGAGATCATATTCATCCGCCTTCATGTATTCGCCTTCAATACACTGGTAGGTGGTTTCATTAGAGACCCCATGGCCGGGCCACTTGTATAACTTATAGTCAAGAATCTCAAGGAACTTCCCCGGGCTAGGCACAAAGGCGCCACCGTGTGCATCCGGCTGGAAGTCCAGGGAGAATTTTTTCCATGCCGGTGCGATTTTGTCATAGTCATACATGACATCGTGAGGGGTTAACCCGGAGTAAAAAGCGGGGCCAAAGCTGGGAATTAGCAACACCGGCACCCTATCCGGCAATTTCTTCAATTGAATGGCGTCTTTTATCCTGGTTGTTCTCTCCTTGTACAGCTTCTCGGCTTCAGGGCTGGCAAACTCTACGCCCTCCGGCGAAAGCCACCTTTGAAACATCGCCTCCTGCTTTTCATCCGCTGATAACTCTTCCCATTTCTTTTCCATTTTTATTACCTCCTGCATGTTATCTGCTGAGGATTCTTACTTAGCGCCGGCCCATTTTTTGGCCAGGGATACGCCTACCATGGCATCTTTGCCATAGGCATCAGCGCCGGTATATTTCTTTATCTCCTCGGTTATCTGACCACCACCAATCATGACCTTTACCTTGTCTCTCAGACCAGCATCTTTTATGACTTCTATAGTTTGCTTCATTGAATCAAAAGCCAGCGTCAGGAATCCGCTTAAGCCAACAACAGGGGCACCACTTTCTTTTATCTTATCAACGAACTTCTGCGCCGGGACATCCACGCCGAGGTCGTAAACCTCGAAACCGTTAACATCGAGCATAAAGACCACGATGTCCTTGCCGATGTCATGTATATCCCCGGCAACAGTGCCTATGATAACCTTACCCACACGCTTAACCTCCGCTGCCTTGGTTAGCTTCGGCTTAACCATATCGGTTATTTCCTTCAGTATTTCACCAGAGTACACCAGGTCAGGGATGAAATACTGGCTATCGGCAAAGCGCTTGCCCACGATTTCCACGGCACGTCTGGCATCGTCCAGAATTTTGAGTGGCTCGTCACCAGCACTCAGCCTATCTTCAACAATCTTAAGAGCCTCTTTTTCCTTGAGGTCAGCCAGTGTATTGACCAAGTCCTTAGCCATAATTAGTTCCTCCTTTTCTCTTACGACTCTTGGTTTGCCTAGCCTTAATGTGTTAGCTTCATCTATCACCTCCCCTTAGTTTACTGCTTTTAGTCTTCTCTAGAAAACAAAGTCCAGAAGCCTCTTCAACTTCTGGAGCGTCCTGTTCTATCTACCTTGCCGTCTTGAGCAGCCATGTAATTACAATTGTAAAAACTCCCAAGCCACACCATATACTTCTCCAGTAACTTAACATGACTAATAGTCAATAATACCATCATATTTGAGCTTATAGATAATCTTGCTTTCTCTAGTATTCTGTAAAGTGGCTATAGTCTAATGAAAGTCCTATAGACTTGTCAATAGCTTCAGGACATGATTGCGTTCAAAAGTTGGTTATTTTTCAGCCTACCTGAAAAAAAATCTTATATCGCTATCCCCCCTTGTCAAGTAGGGAGCCGCTTTTTTCCTCTGAGCCTCTTTATCTTTCCTTCCAAGTCCTTCACCTCCTTTTTAAAATAAAAATCCTGTAGGAACCCGATAAAAGCTTGAAAGGCTGCAAGAAATGAGTTAAAGTTTTGCCAACTGGCGAAACTTTAACGTACTTTTAACAGTAATTTTATGGGCAATAAATGTCAGCATCCTAAGATGGATATAGCGATGAACAAGCTGAGTAAACGGAATAGAAAATGAAGGTTCTGTGTGCTTGGTGCGGTGAGGAGTGCTTAGTTAAGTTGGAGGCGAAAGCGGGGAACGGGATTAGGGCACGAGGATGAGCAGGATGAATAATAGGTCGAGGTGGCTTATATATATATCAATAATTCTCAGTCTAGTCCTAGCCGTTTCTGGACTGTTCCTCCACAATTATTCATTTCTGCAGGCTGACTCAACGGTGAATAATTTCGACCTCGGTTACGAGCAGGGTTTCCAAGATGGCTACAACCGAGGCTACATCAGCCACGTAGAATACCGGGATATAATCCATTATGTTGACCGAGAAGTCATTAAGGAAGTTATAGTTGAGAAACCAATTGAGCTGGGCGAATTTACCTCACTTGAGGAACTTAAGGCTTGGCTAGCTGAGGATGACACTGACGAATACGTTTACTTATGGGCGGG
Source organism: Dehalococcoidia bacterium (assembly GCA_030615865.1). The sequence continues at coordinate 8,084 of JAUWYK010000038.1, read as the reverse complement.
AGAGGATGGCGTTTTGCGACAGAGTGATAAGTATGATTGTGATGATTATGCTCTTCAACTGCAGCGCAGAGCAGCTAAAAGTGGTTTTCTAATGTCGGCTACCATAATTGAGAAGCAAGGCAAGCCGCACATGATAAATCTGGCTAATATCGGCAATGACATTTATTATATCGAGCCCCAAACAGACCAGGTCTGGTTTCACTCCCACAAGGATTGAGGCTGAGAGCTCCTGAGGCTGTCCTTAGAAGTGTAAGCAATGACTGATTCAAAGAAGGCCTCTATGTTCTAGTGTGGGAAAATCTTCTTTGGTGGAGATAGGGGGATTCGAACCCCCGACCTCTGCGATGCGAACGCAGCGCTCTCCCAACTGAGCTATATCCCCAAACTATAGTGAAATTATAACATATAAGAGATTATTTATTAAGCGCTCACCCTCCCCCTCTAAAACTACCTCTAACATGTCTATCTTAAATTGTTGCCTACCACAATATAAAGGTCGCTTATTGAGGGGGACACAGGGGTGAGGTTGATAGTATTTTTCCTTGTCAGTCATCAACAATGTTGCTATACTTATTGTGTTAGTCAATAAGGGTGAGATAAGCTGTGAATTATGAGACTATTATCGGGCTTGAGGTGCATGCCCAGCTATTGACCAAGAGTAAGATGTTCTGTCGGTGTAGTGCTGATTACGCTGATGCTCCACCTAACACCCATGTTTGCCCGGTATGCCTGGGGATGCCTGGAGTTCTGCCTACAATCAATCAGCAAGCTGCGGAATATACGATAATGACTGCGTTGGCATTGAACTGCACTATCTCCGATTATACCAAGTTTGACCGTAAAAACTACCCTTACCCTGACCTGATGAAGGGCTATCAGATTTCTCAGTATGATGCCCCGTTTAGTCATCACGGCTGGCTCACTATCGAAGTTAACGACGAACAGAAGAAGGTGGGCATAACCCGTGTTCACCTTGAGGAGGATGTAGCTAAGCTAATACATCGCACCTCCTCAAATGGAGAAGCTTACAGCCTGGTAGATGTCAACCGCTCCGGTGTCCCGCTAATGGAGATTGTCGGAGAGCCTGACCTGCGCTCCCCGGAAGAAGCCAGGCAGTACCTGATAAAGCTGCGCAGCATACTTCAGTACCTTGGTGTATCTACCGGAAATATGGAAGAGGGGAGCTTCAGGTGCGATGCCAATATCAGCATTCGTCCTGAGAACAGCCCGGATTCTATGGCTAAGGTTGAGGTCAAGAATATGAATAGCTTCAAGGCAGTCTACCGAGCTTTGGAGTATGAAGCCAAAAGACAGAGAAAGCTAGCTGAGGAAGGCAGGAAGCTTGTCCAGGAGACCAGGGGCTGGGTAGAGGAGTTGGGGAAAACGGTTTCACAACGCAGCAAAGAGTATGCCCACGATTACCGCTACTTCCCTGAGCCAGACCTCCCGCCACTGGTGTTAAATCGGGAGTGGGTGGAGGGAATAAGGTCAAAACTCCCTGAGCTGCCTGAAGCCAGACGCGACCGATTCGTAGCTGAATATGACCTACCATTGTATGATGCCAACCTGCTTACCAGCTCCAAGACAATGGCTGATTACTTTGAAGACTGCCTCAAAACAGGAGTGCCCAAAAGAGTCAAAACGGTGAGTAACTGGCTTTTGGGCGAAGTCAGCCGCATAATGAATGCCAACAGCATTGAGATAGATGAGTTCAGAGCCAGAATTAGTCCTGAATGGCTTGTCGAATTATTAGTCTTGGACTCACAAGGCGATGTTAGCACTGCCACTTCCAAATCTGTGCTTGAAGAAATGTTTAACACTGGAAAACGTGCTGCCGACATTATTAAGGAGCGCGGACTTAGCCAGATTAGTGATACCGAGGCGATTAAAGCCGAGGTCATTACGGTAATAAATAGTAATAAGCAAGCGGTGGCAGATTACAAGGCAGGGAAGGAGCAGGCGCTGAAGTTTCTTGTCGGGCAGGTAATGAAGGCAACTAAAGGTCGTGCCAATCCAAAGCTGGTAAACGAAGTGCTGAAGGAAAAGCTTAAGGAAGGATAAGATGCAAACCTACCTCAATATAGCTCAGATTGTATTGTCTGTAGCCTTGATAGCAGCCCTTCTACTTCAGGTTCGAGGTGGGGGGTTGGGAGGTATCTTTGGTCAGGCTGATACCGTGTTTCGGACTAAACGGGGCGTGGAAAAGACATTGTTTCAACTTACCATTGTCCTGGTAGTTCTATTTATTATTATCTCTATATTGTCCCTCAGAGTTAGTGGCTAATCGGCTAGAGTAGAGCTAAGAATAATATGGGTGCCATAATAACCTTGACCACCGATTTAGGCCTGACTGACGCCTATGTAGCGGCTATGAAGGGAGTAATACTCGGTATCAATCCTGAGGCAAAGTTAGTTGATATTTGCCATTCCATAAAACCCCAGAATATCACCCAGGCTGCCTTTGTCCTGAGTACAGCATATAAATTCTTTCCCCAGAAGACAATTCATGTTGTGGTGGTTGACCCTGGGGTCGGCACTAGGCGAAGAGCTATTATCCTGAGAACCCCATCGGCTGACTTCGTTGCCCCTGATAATGGTGTCCTGAGCTATGTTGTACAGGAGTCCTCGGTTAAGGGCGTGGCGGGTAATGACGACCTTCAGCAACTTGGGCCGGAGCTAGAGGCAGTGGCTATCACCAAGGCTGAGTACTGGCGGTCATCGGTTAGTCCTACCTTTCACGGACGCGATATCTTTGCCCCGGTAGCGGCTCGGCTTTCCTTAGGCTTTCCACCGATAGACTTTGGCGAGGTAATAACTTCGGTTACCATGTTACCGCTCCTCCGTCCGTACCAGGCACAAGATGGCTCACTAGTAGGGCATATCCTCCACATTGATAGTTTCGGTAACCTCATTACCAATATTAAGCGCCAGGACCTGCCAGAGGCAAAACCGGCGATAACCATTAAAGTTGGTAGTCAGCTCATTTCAGGGTTGAGCCGTACCTACGCCGAGGGTGAGGAGTTACTAGCCCTCATCGGTAGCGGTGGATACCTGGAGATAGCCGTGAAAGGTGGTAATGCCAGCGCCATTCTTGATGCTGAGGTAGGTAATGAGATAAGGGTAAGACAGCAGCCCGGAGGTAACCAATGAATTGCCCGGTTTGTGGCAAAGAAGCCAGAGCCCATATTTACTATTGCGCTAAATGTGCAGTCTATGTGCATGAAAAATGCTGGCAGAAGCATGTGGCGACGGCTCATAAGGAAAAGGAATAAGCCGGTGATAAGTCACCTCTTATCCCAATACCACGCCCGTCCCGTAGGCTAGCACCTCAGCTGCATTCTGCATTATCATTGACGTAGAAAACCTCATACTGATTATGGCATTAGCCCCTTTTTTCTCTGCGTCCTCCACCATTCTCTGGATAGCTTCCTCCCTAGCCTCAGCCATCATCTTGGTGTATTCGCTTATCTCACCACCCACCATACCCCTTAACCCAGCCATAATATCCTTGCCCAGATGCCTTGCCCGGATGGTGCTGCCCTTAACCAGACCTATAGTCTTGGTAATTTTCTTGCCCTCAACCTGTCCTGAGGTGGTAACAATCATTTCTCTACCTCCTTAAAATCCTCGGTTTTAGCCTTAGCCAGCCGGTCTTTAATGGCTACCCCGATAAGCACTAATACCCCTGCCCCGATAGCACCAACCGCTATCCTGATAAGCAGTGGAATTTCACTATCCGTAAAAAAGCCTTGAACCGCCCAGCCGATTAAGGCTAGTATGCCCAGAGCAATCAAAATAAAGGCTGCACTTTGCATATTTTTTCACCTCCGGAGGAGCACTATTAAAATTTAGCTTCGCATGCTCCTTCTGAACAGAATGATGCCGATGGCGAAGATGACTACTGCCCAGCCAACCAGGAACAACAAATCGCTGCTTATTGCCTCCACCCCAACCCCCCGAATGAGAACAGCCCTTGAGGCATCAATAGCATGAGCATAGGGAAAGGCATAGGCTACACTTCTGAGGTATGAGGGCAGCATTTCTATGGAGAACCAGACCCCGGAAAGCATCGCCAGCGGCATAGCAAACAGCCAGCAGAGGGGCTCAGCCTGGTTTTCAGATTTAGAGAGTGAGGCAACAAACATACCGATGCCAATGCTGCTCAGGCCAGTGAGAAAAAAGATAAGAAATGCCAGCCACAGGCTGCCGACTATGTCCATTCCAAACAGCCAGCCTGCCAAGATGAAGATTATTATTTGGACAATGGCGATAGCAACCAGGCACAGGGAATATCCTGAGACGAAGTCTACCGGTCTGGTCGGGGTCGTCAGCAAACGGGACAGGAATCCCTTTTCCTTATCGCGAACCATTATTCGGGCTGAGGTAGGTATCAGTATCAAAAGACCGAAGACTATTATCCCCGGCCCCATGAAATCAATAAAGGTTATCTCAGTCTCTATGTGGATTGGATTGGCATTAATGGTTATTGGTATCTCAATACGGGCGAAGGAACGGCTGACAGCATTTATGATGGAAATGAGCTGTTCTGATAGCATAAGGTCGCTTTCATCATAGGTTATATTCAGGATGATATTGGTTTCTTTACCCTGCCAGTTCTGGGACACCTGCTCACCGAAACCTGGTGGGATTACAATATAGGCTTTTAAATCACCAAACTTGAGGTCTTTCCTGGCAGTGTCAGCGTCGTCATAGCTAGCAACTTCTAGTGCCGGCACCTCGGCCAGGGCTTCATTAATGAAGGCTTGCGACAACGGAGTATTGTCGTCATCAATCACACCAACAGGGTAAGTCGAAATAGTATCGCCGCTTAAAATAGCCCCGAAAAGCAGCATAAACACCAGGGGAAAGGCTAAAAGGAAGCCCAGTGCCAGCGGGTCTCTATAGGTCTCCTTGAGGTTTCTATTGGCTAATTCCAGAAATCTCATTCCCTCAGTTCCTTCCCGGTTACGTGGAGGAAGACATCGTCCAGGGTTGGCTCTTTGATATAGGCAGAGCGGACTATAGCCCCGGATGAGTGTAGGTGGTCAACAATTTCCTTAAAATCGAGTTGCTTATCAGTAATCATCATAGTGCCATTGGTTACCTTTACCTCAGCATATTTACTTCGCATTTCGTTTATGACCTTCTGGGTAAGATTCCAGGCATAAATAATCATAGTATGTTTTTCCAACATACTTGTTTTGAGTTCACTGCTGGTGCCCAGAGCAACAAGTTTACCTTCATCCATAATTCCTATCCTGTCGGCGAGAAAATCTGCCTCGTCCATATAGTGGGTAGTGAGCAGGATAGTCTTTTCACCCTTTAACTGGACAATATATTCCCATATTGCTCGCCTGGCTTGAGGGTCAAGACCAAGGGTGGGTTCGTCAAGGAATAGAATCTCGGGGTTATGAATTAGTGCCATCATTATATTAAGCCTCCGCTTCATGCCGCCGGAGAATTTTCTCACCTGGTCTTTAGCCCTCTCGGCAAGCCCCATTGTCTCCAGTAGCTCTTGCGACCTGATTTTTAGCTCTTTGGCGTTTATGTTATGAATCCTGCCTATCAGATTAAGGTGTTCTTGAGCATTGAGGTGTTCGGAGATAGTGGTTTCCTGGGGTGATACGCCTATAAGTTCTTTAATCTTAAATGGCTGCTGGTTAACATCGTAGCCCATAACAGTAGCCGTGCCGCTGGTTGGTTTAAGCAGGCAACACAGCATATTGATGGTAGTGGTCTTTCCAGCGCCATTAGGACCAAGAAGAGCAAATAGTTCTCCTCTTTTGATATTAAGGTCAATGCTATCTACTGCTACTAGGCTGTTGAATATCTTGGTCAGGTTGAAGGTCTGGATAGCAAGGTTATCACTTGCCCTGGTTGATTCTATCCTGTCGGAAGTCAACTTTACCTCCTTTGGATTTTAAGAATTATATGTTTTACCTCTTTGGTTTCCACACCGTGCCCTTAGGAGTATCCTCAAGGGCTATGCCTAGCTCCCCTAATTTAGTCCTGATGTCATCGGCAAGCTGCCACTGCTTAGCTTCTCTGAGCTGGTCGCGGATATGAATCAGATGTTCAATATAGGACTCGTTCTCGGAAGGCTGCCATTGTTTAGCTTCAGGAGGTAGAACAGTGACACGACCAACGATATCCGAGTAAGACTTGGCATCAAGGGATGGCTTTTGCGGTGGCTTAAGGGTGAGCCCTAACACACCAGCTAGTTCTGATAGTAATTGCTGGGCGCTAATAACATTGATACCTTCGTCAGCGAATCGGTTCACATCACGAGCTACATCAAACAAGACAGCCACCGCTTGAGCTGTGTTAAAGTCGTCATCCATTGCCTCGGTAAATCGGCTTCGGTAAGGCTCAATATCTATTTTACCTTTAACCTCCTCCCTTTCACCTTGCCCATAGGCTGCCTGGCGCAGCCTATCAGCGCCCCTCTCCGCTGCCTCCAGCCCCTCCTCAGAGTAGGTGAGGGGACTGCGGTAGTGAGAGCTAAGGATAAAGATACGGATAGCGTCAGCGCTATACTTCTCCAGTGCCTCTTTTATTGTTATCAGGTTGCCCAGTGATTTGCTCATCTTCTCTTCACCTAGCTGCACTAGCCCATTATGTAGCCAGTATCTAACGAAAGGCTTGGTGCCGGTAAAGCTCTCCGACTGGGCTATCTCATTCTCGTGATGGGGGAAGACCAGGTCCTGCCCGCCACCGTGGATGTCAAGGGTATCACCCAGGTATTTCAGAGACATAGCACTGCACTCAATATGCCAGCCCGGTCTGCCCAGACCCCACGGAGATTCCCACGATGGCTCACCCGGTTTTGCCGCTTTCCACAAGACAAAATCCATGGAGTGCTCTTTCTCTTCGCCGACCACCGCCCCGGGCATGATAGACTCCGGACTGCGGTGAGATAGCTTGCCGTAGTCAGCAACACTCCTTACCCTGAAATAGACACTACCTTGTGCTGGATAGGCATGTCCCTTATCTATTAAGCCCTGTATCACCTCAATAATCTTTGGTATCTCCTCAGTAGCCCTGGGATAAATATCAGCCCGCCCGATATTCAGGGCATCCATATCCTCAAAGTAGCTATTGGTGTATTTCTCTGCCAGCTCACGGGTAGAAATACCAAGCTGATTGGCTCGGTCTATAATCTTGTCATCAATATCAGTGATGTTCTGCACATACTTCACCTTATAACCGCGAAACTGGAGATAGCGGCTGATGACATCAAAGATGATATAGCTCATGCCATGACCTATGTGACAATTATCATAAGGAGTAACCCCGCAGACATACATCTTGACCTCATCGCCCTGGGGTAAAAATTCCTCCTTTTGTCCTGAGAGGGTGTTATATACCTTCATCTTTGCTTCCTTCCGTTATAGCCAGGTGCTGCTCCAGCTCAGCCACCCGCCTTTCCAGAGCCTCTAGCTTCTCCCCTACCGGGTCAGGCAATCTCTCGACAGTATCGGTATCAGGGTTTCTGACTGCCACCACTCGCCCCGGGACGCCAACCACGGTAGCATTAGCCGGCACCGAATTCACCACCACCGAGCCGGCACCAACCTTGGAATTTTCACCGATAGTAATGTCTCCAATAAGCTGTGCCCCAACCCCGACCACAACATTGTTGCCCAGGGTAGGATGACGTTTTGCCCGCTGGTGGCTGGTGCCACCTAAGGTTACCCCTTGATACAGGCTAACATTATCACCAATCTCCGAGGTCTCACCAATGACCACACCCATACCGTGGTCAATAAAAAACCCTTCCCCAATCTTAGCCCCGGGGTGGATTTCGATGCCAGTAAGAAAACGGTTGGTATGAGATATGAGCCGGGGTAACACCGGGATACGCCACCGAAACAGGGTATGAGCTAACCGATGAAACTGTCGGGCATGAAACCCGGGATAAGCCAGCAATACCTCTATGGTGCTGGTAGCTGCCGGGTCATGCTCAAAAACAGCTTTGATATCCTTTCTAAAGCTAGTAATAAGCCACATTAAACTAATCTCCTTCCCATACTGGACTTCTTCCCCTATGCCCCGATGAACCGGGGCAAAAGACAAACGCAGTC
>JAUWYK010000057.1 GCA_030615865.1 Dehalococcoidia bacterium | reverse complement strand
CGTTTGAATGTCTTCCCTCAAAGTCTTAAACAAGATACCATCTCCCTCAGCCAAATAGCCTATCCAAAGGAAGTACAGGAGAATACACTAATTTGACTAGGATATTTTTCTCGCTAACCCAAGCAGAACTACCCCAGTCCCGCCAAGGCCAATCCCCGTGACGACCATAAAGACGCCGCTGGCAATAACCGATTGGGTGAGACCAAAGGCAACAACGGCAAGGTACAGATAGTTCTCCAGGTTCAATGCCTGTGCGTAGGTTAACTGTATAGGCTTTGTCGGGTCAAAGCGCTCCCCGCCTAACAGGTCTTCATATGTCGTTGCTATTCCACGGCGATGCTCTCTTATGGTGTCACCGGCTTCTTTGGCCTCCTCTAAGGAATCGATTATCTGGCCTTTCGTCTCTGCTTCTTCGATGCCGAGAGTTACATGTTCTACCCGCATTGCCTCTTTTAGTTCATTGTTGCTAGCCACGCCTAGGCTAATGAACACGGCACCCATGACTATACCTATCACACCCAGAAGTAACACTACTATTGCTAGATACCGACTTATGCCTACCATATTTTTGCCTCCTTTTCTTACCGATTTTTGTTGAATTTCCAACTTACTATCAAAACGTCTTCTCCGTTAGATACCGGGTGCAGGAGATTGTTCCTGAAAAAGCCAGGTAGAAAGATAGCGCTCACCGGTATCAGGCAAGACTACCACGATAAGCTTGCCTTCATTTTCTGGTCTCTTGGCTACCTCTAACGCTGCCCAGGCTGCCGCACCCGAAGATATGCCAGCCAATATCCCTTCCTCTTTGGCTAACCTTCTCGCCATTATTCCGGCATCTTCATTAGTGACCTTAATAATTTCATCAATTAAGTCCGTTCTCAGAACATCGGGAATGAAGCCCGCCCCGATACCCTGAATCTTGTGTGATCCCGGTTTCCCACCAGAAAGCACCGGAGAGTCAACTGGCTCAACAGCGATCGCCTTGAATTGTGGCTTCCTTGGTTTGATTACTTCAGCCACCCCGGTAATCGTCCCTCCGGTTCCCACTCCACTGACAAGAATGTCTACCCCGCCATCCGTATCCCGCCATATCTCCTCGGCTGTGGTCAGCCGGTGTATCTCCAGATTTGCCGGGTTCTTAAACTGCTGGGGCATAAAGTAGCTCGGGTTTTCTGCCACCAGCTGTTCTGCCTTTCTTACCGCCCCCGGCATTCCTTCAGCCCCAGGGGTCAATACCAGTTCAGCGCCGAAAATAGATAGAAGCTGCCGTCGCTCCAAGGACATCGTGTCGGGCATGGTGAGGATGAGCCTGTATCCTTTGACGGCGCAGACAAAGGCCAGGGAAATGCCAGTGTTACCGCTGGTAGGCTCGACGATAACCGTATCTTTTTTAATGAGTCCCCTCTCCTCGGCATCCACAATCATGGCTACGCCTATCCTGTCCTTTACACTGGCTATTGGATTGAAGGATTCAAGCTTGGCGACAACCTTTGCCTTCGCCCCCTCGGTTATCCGGTTCAATCTGACCAGGGGTGTATTCCCGATTAACTCGCTAGAGTCCCTGGCTATGCCTCTGGTAAGCTTCGGTATTTCGATTGTCCTATACCGCAGCTTTTCCACGTTTTGAATTGTCTCTGCCATCTCGATTTTCCTCCTTATCTTAATTTGCCCCTGCATATCTCGTCCTGATGATTCAGCTATGGTTTATCCACCACCAAGCAGCATGAAACGGGGGGCCTCATAAACCTCTACTTCTTGGTAGCCTTTCTTAGCCTTAAACGATGCGAGCTCAACCAGCTTATCCCAGCTGGTGATTTGCAGACCACCAATTACTCTCATCATTTCTGGATTGCTCCAGTCCCAGGTTTTGGCTTCGTCAAGCTCACAAACTCTGGTTGCTCCACTTTCTATATCTATAACCTTCAGCTTAATTTTGGGCTTAGTTTCTGGCTGAAGGCCAGCATCAGCCCATGGCTCCACCCACCTCTCAAAAGCCTGGAAGTCAACCGAATGGTGGATAGTACCAGATTTGGTGTTCTCTTTTGACTGGCCTATGTAGCCCCGGTATTGCTGGCACAAACTGAGGTAATAATGCCTGCCTCTGTAGATTGCACACTCACTGCATAACCTCTGACTAAATGGGCAAAACATATCTATCTTTGCCATTACAATCCTCCCTCAGTGAAGGACAGCGGCCCTAATGGCGGTCGTCCTCGCAATTCTGTCTAAGGCCTGAAGCGTCACATCAATCTCTTCCACGGTATTAAAGTATCCTGGACTTAGGCGAATAGTGCCTAACGGATAGGTGCCCAAGGTCTTATGGGCTGCCGGGGCACAATGAAGCCCTGTCCTTACCTTGATGTCAAACGCTTGGTCAAGAATGGCTCCTACCTCCCCTGGCTCATATCCCCCAAGGTTAAAGGAGACGACAGGTGCTTGCTTAGTCCTATCCTTAGCCGTGTAAAGAGTTACCCCAAGAACCTCCGATAAACCCTCGATTAGTTTATCTATTAAGTGTTGCTCATGGGCACGAATCCTCTCCAAGCCTTCGCTAAAGATATATTTCAGCCCGGCGCCAAGCCCACTGATGCCAACACTATTTACTGTCCCGCTTTCAAATTTGTAGGGAAGGTCTGCTGGTTGCTCTTCTAATTCTGAGTGTGAGCCGGTGCCACCCTCACGCAGCGAATCAAGATTAACACGTTCGCCTATGTATAGAACCCCGGTCCCCGGCGGTCCAAACAGTCCTTTATGCCCGGAGAACGCGAGCAAGTCAATATGATTTGCCTGGACATCAAGAGGATACTTGCCCGCAGTTTGTGCCGCATCGACCATGAAAGTTAGGTTATGTTTCCTAGCTACTATGCCATATTCTGCAATGGGTTGAATGACCCCGGTCACGTTAGAAGCGTGGGTCATCACCACCAGCTTCGTTTCCCTGATTATCGCCTTTTCCATATCACTTGGAGAGACAAACCCATCCCCTGGATGGGGGGAAAGCCGCGTTACCTTGATCCCCTGTTGTTCAAGTTTCCTTAAGGGGCGAACCACAGAATTATGCTCAATGCTGCTGGTGATCACATGGTCGCCCGGTCTGAGCAGCCCCTTCAGCCCCATGTTCAGCGAATCTGTGCAATTCAGGGTGAATATAACCCGGTCTTTGTCCGGGGCGTTAATCAGCCGTGCCAGGAGCAGCCTCGTTTTTTCGACTGTCTCCTTGGCAATTACGGCCATGCTGTGCCCGCCACGGCCGGGATTACCCGCCTTCGTCCTCAGGAACTCATCCATAGTTTGATAAACACTTTCCGGCTTGGGCCAGGACGTTGCTGCATTATCCAGATAAATCATAGTAGCTCACCTACGTTCCAATATATTTGGCATAAAGTCCTCTTGCCAGTGCTTCATCATTGGTATCCTTCACGATGGCCCGGCCATCAGGAAAAACGAACATTTCTCGAGAATCAACCACAAAGCGCAGCATAAACTCGTTATAACTGACTTCTCCTAGCGGGCTAAGACGCGTGGCGAGTCCCTCGAGGGAAAGGCCAGTTGTCTCGGGATTTAAGACCTGCACCGCGTTTTGTCCGCAGAGAGAAGTAGTTCTTGTCCCGAACCTCGCCTCCAGAAACTCGTATTCGCCTCCACAGGCTGGGCAATCCGCACCACGGCCAATATCAAAGCGGCTGAATTTTCCCCTCCAAACATCAATAACTATGAGTTGCCGATTGATTTCCTGGGCTCCAATCAATATCTTCATGGCTTCCGCGGTTTGCAGCGAGCCGATAATAAAAGGGGCCGGGCTGATTACCCCTGCTGTGTCGCAGGTAAGGGCTATGCCCCTGCCGCTAGAGCTGCCCTGGAGACACCGAAAACACGGGGTTTCACCTGGAATTATATTCATCGTCATTCCCGATGCAGCTATGGCTCCGCCATATACCCACGGAATCTTATGCTTTAAGGAAACATCGTTTATGAGGAGGCGGGTTTCAAAGTTATCCAATCCGTCCAAAATTAAATCGGCACCAGCGACGAGCCTCTCAATGTTGGTGTAGTTCACATCGGTGACCACTCCTTCAATTTCAACTAAGGAGTTTACCTTCTTCAGGTGCCGCTCAGCAGCTATGGCTTTTGGCAGTTGAGCTTTTATATCCTCTTCATCAAAGATGACCTGTCGCTGTAAGTTGTGGTATTCAATGAAATCCCGGTCAATAATCCTTACTTTGCCCACACCAGCACGCACCAGGGAAGTAGCAATAACAGTTCCCAGAGCTCCGCAGCCAATGACTGCCACACTGCTGTTGCCTAACTTCCTTTGCCCTTCTACACCTATTGCGGGGAAAAGGGTCTGTCTTGAATACCTGTCAATCACAGCCAAGATTTGCCTCCTTCTATATGCCCGGTCACACCTATCAGGCAGTTAAACTTATATGTAGTACATGGGTTGCCCTTTCCCTTTTTGACGCTCCACCAAGTCCTGCAGCGTTGTCGATTCCAGGACTCCATCCATTGCCGCTTTGAGCTCACGCCAGATATCGCGAGTGACACAGAATTCAGAGCGGTTACATACTGCAGGGTCAGTGACACACTTCACTGGAGCAAGCGAGCCCTCAAGAAGTTGAATGACTTCGCTCAGCCTTATCTCCTCAGGAGACTTAGCCAGGGAAACTCCACCTCTGGCGCCTCGGGTGCTCCGTACTAGGCCGCCTTCTATTAGGGGGGCAATCAAATGCTCCAGATACGGTAGTGAAATCTGCTCCCTCTGGGCGATGTCTCTTAGAGGAACTGGCCCCTTCTCTTGGTGAAGGGTTATATCTAAGAGCGCCCTGGTTCCATACCGTCCCTTGGTGGAAAGCTTCATTAACCTCACCTCCCGCGTATTTGCAGACCAAAATACTCTTCTAAATAGTTGACAAAATTGGTCTACAAAGTATATAATAATACAAAACATGAAGTTTGTCAATAGTTAGGCTGGAACCTATAGGAAAGGAAGGGCGAAAATGGTACGTAAACTAGCCATATCAGTGTTACTTTTGGGTATGGTGGGGGTGAAAAACACGCTCAAAAATAACTGGCAGCGGAGGGATTTGAACCCACGACCAAAGGCTTATGAGTCCTTGGGAGCCGCTACAATTACTTAACTCCTTGAGCGTGACGAAAATTTCGGAGTTAAGTAAATTCAGTAAATCCTACATTTCTCAGGTGAAGCACGGAAAGTGCCTGCCATCCAAGAAGCTCCTCGAAGCCCTGAAAAACCGTCACCGCCGCATTCAGACGGAACACGACTACTTCACTCTATTTCTCCGGTCACGGAAAGCCATGGAAGTATCCCCAGGAACCGAGCAATTCTATCGCATAAAGCTCGGGTGCTTCTTGTCCGAGGTAAACGTCGATGAAGCTCAAAGACAGGATATTGAGCTGTTTTTGCTCAAGTTTGGTAACGCCGGCAACCGCCATGCCTACTACCGGGCAATTAAGACCTTCTTTAACTGGCGGGAGGAGACCTTTGGCCTGCCCAGTCCCATGAAACGCTTGAGGGCACCCAGGCTGAGCAAGCTGATACTGCCCAGCTTAACGCGGGAGCAGGTCTCCTGTCTTCTCGACAAGGTGGATAAAGCCCGGGACAAGGCTATTATAGCTATGTTTACCGAGAGCGGACTTCGCCTCTCGGAGCTGGTCAGTATTAAACCTCAAGATATAGACTGGGAGGGCGGCACGGTCAGGGTTCTGGGTAAAGGGCGAAAAGAGGCATTGGCACCGCTGGGCAAAATTACACAAGAATACCTCAAGATTTGGCTCGAGGAGTATCAGCCAAACGGCAACATCTGGGGTCTGAACAAATGGGGCATAATCTCCATGTTGAGGAGATTAGAGGAAAACTCTGGTCTGCCGTGTAATCCCCGCGTGTTCAGGAGAACCTTCGCCTGTCTCCTCAGGAAGTCCGGGCTTGACGTACTGACAATCAAAGACCTGGGCCGGTGGGAAAGCCTTGAGATGGTCCAGAGGTATACACGGTCGGTAGCGTTTAATGACAGCCTGAGATTTTATAGGGCGCCTCTATCGTGAAATCTGCCAGGGCAATTCTTGACGACTTTGACGAAAGACCTCGCTTTCTCCACGAGGTGTACTACTCCTCGAAATATGACGAGATTGGGGTTTGACAATACCTCGCCAGTACCTCGACATTATTTTGACGAAATTGAGGAATGACGGTATTTCGACGACGTTGAGGAACGACAGTATTTCGACGAAGTTGAGGAATGACAATACCTCGACAGTAGTCTTGACAACAGGATTGTGAATAGTATTGTGAAAAATCTCAAAAACAAAGGTTTCAGGAAGTTTTGTGGAAATACATTTCAAAAAAGAGTTTCAGAAAGAAATGACGAAAGAACCTTGAAAAGGGGAAGTTGTTGTGGAAATCTCTATCCCGGAAGACTCATCTGGTACCTGAAAGGGGAGCGGCAATTCATCATTACACCTTCTGGCTGATTGTCGAATACAGCTGATCCTATATTTGCATTAGGGTGTAAATCGTCAGCGAAATCAGTCAATAGTGATGGCTGTTGGTAATGAGCCTTAAGACAATAGAGCAACCTCCGAAAACTACAGCATCGTTTAGCCTATTTTGAGGAGTACTATAGGCAGGAGCCGAAATAAATTGGATATGGGTGGCACAAGGATAGCTAGCAAATCTTGTCAAGCTAGGGGGGGCCGTATTATAATTCTGGTAAATCAGCTTGGAGTGATTTTTGAAAGTTGAAGCAGTGTTACTTTTTCATACTTGTTAAGCGCCCGTCAACTACACGGGTGATCAACGGACAGTTACGGATTCTCCAGCCGGAGGGAGTGCCGCGATGTTATTAATAGTAGGTATAACCGGAGCCTCAGGCGTAATATATGGGATACGATTGCTCGAAGTCCTTTTGGCCAACAATGCAATGGAAACACACCTCGTAGTTTCTAAAGCCGGGGCCCAGAATATCAAGTATGAGACTAACTGGAAGCTAGAACAGGTAACAGCTCTGGCAGATTTCTACTACGATATCGACGATGCTGGAGCGGCGCTTGCTAGTGGCTCGTTCAAGAGAGATGGCATGATAATCGCTCCGTGTAGTATGAAGACCCTTTCTGCAGTGGCAAACTCATACGCTGATAATCTGCTAACCCGCACAGCTGACGTCACGCTCAAAGAAAGAAAGAAACTTATTCTATTGGTGAGAGAGACTCCACTTCATTTGGGCCACTTGAGGAACATGGAAAAAGTCACCGAGATGGGAGCCGTTGTCCTTCCACCAATTCCTGCCTTCTACCATAGACCGCGGACAATTCAAGAGGTGATTGACCACACAATAGGCAAGGTATTGGATATCCTTGACATCGAGCACAACCTTTTTCCAAGGTGGTCTGGGACAACCGGTAAGAAAAGTATCCAGACAAAGTAGAGCTGACTAATGGGTGAGCATGAGATAACTAAAGGAGAAGGCAGAACAAGAATTAGCCTCTCGGTGCAAGGTTTTGGAGGTGACCTTGCGGTCTTTATCTACAACGAAAATGCGCATGTCGGCGCGGTAGCTGTAGGCGAATATGACCATAAGCGGGCCAGAGCCTCGACTTCAGTAATCACCAGACTTGGGCACAAAGACGACGTGATAGCCCAGAAAGCAGCTTATTTGATAACTAAACACACTAAGAGACCTAGCTGTGTTATTGCCGGTGTTCATTTGGACAACATCACCGGGGAAGAGATTGAGAAATTGTTAGAAGTCACTGACTCCTACTTGAAGGATTTTCTAAGGCGTTGGGAAAGCGCTAATAGCGTGCAGTGAGGGAAAAGACAACAGTCATAGGCATGTTCGCTCTCCAAGAATAGTGCTGAACGATTTGGCTCATTGACCACCGTGGCGATGGCAGGTAGAATATACTACATAAATTTTCACCAGTTATGGGAGGCAGCCAAAATGGCAGATTGGGAATTGAAAGGTAAGGTGGCTTTACTCATATTGCACATGCAGGAGGACATTGTAGGGCAGGGGGGAAAGGGTGAAGACGCTGGATTCCCCAAAGCTTGCAAAGATGCCGGTATCATTCCCAGGATTCAAGTTCTGCTTAAGGCGTTTCGTGAGAAGAAATTACCTGTAATCTACGTGGTTGCTGAGTTTAATCCACTCGTTCCTATGCCAGCCTATGGGGCTTTCTACGATTATATGAGGAAAGCAAGGCCTAATGCTCCAGGTTCCAAAGGAACCCAGATTATTCTTGAGTTGCCTCCTGTGTGGGGTGAGCCGGTGGTAAGGAATTGGAATGTTGGAATCTTTTCCCACTCCAACTTAGATGAGGTCTTAAAACACTACGGTGCTGAAACTCTGGTTCTGGTAGGTGTAGCTACTCATTTAGCGATACATATGGCTACTTTGCAGGCGACTGACTTAGGCTATTCAGCGATTGTGGTAAAAGATGCGGTCGCCTCAAACGATAAAGAGGCTCATGAATTTGTGCTTACCAGGTTTCTCCCTCTCTTTTCATTAGTCACTACCACACAAGAGGTATTGTCAAAGGTTAGTTAGGTTGAATTGCAGGAAGCAAAAAGAATAAGAAAGGAAGCCGTGTTCCCGATAAAAGAGGATGACCACATAACTAAAGGGACATGGTGCGTTTTGCTGGGTGGCGTTTTTCTCACGTCATTTAGCCTGCTAACCTTTGAGATAACCCTCACCAGGCTTCTCTCCGTAATGCTTTCCTACCACTATGTATTCCTCGCTGTTTCTCTAGCTTTACTCGGGCTGGGTGTTGGTGGTATCTTTGTTCACTTCTTCAGGCCACACGTACCAAGCGGGCATAGCCGATTTGGCTCCTTAGCCTTGCTTGCCAGTCTGTTTTCGCTGGCGATTCCCTTTTCGGTAATACTGATAATCCAGATTGGCTATATAGATACCATTCGGGATAACATCCTGCTCTATTGTTTCCTTTTATTTATCCCCTTTGTCTTCGCTGGTATGCTTTTAGCCGAGGTCTTCCGAATGTTTCCGGCTATTAGTGCCTGGGTTTATGGCGCCGACTTAGTTGGAGCGGCAGGCGGCTCTCTGGCGGTTGTCCTCACTCTAGATATCCTTGGTGGCATAAGCACTAGTTTTTTCCTCGGTGTCCTCGCTTCAGTGGCAGCCCTGCTCTTTGCCGTGAAGGTGCTGAAGAGTAACATCAGGGGAGTGGTAATACCCGCCAGCAGCTTCTTAATCGTATCCGTCCTATTGTGTACCAACCTGACTGGTCTGTATCTACCTGACATACCCATAGGTGCCAACCCGGCAAAGCAAATTCACGAGGCTCTCGGCTCTTCCCTTAAGGGGAAGATAATCGAGGCGAGGTGGAGCGCATTCGGTCGAACCGATTTAGTTGAGTTTAGCGATTATCCAGAGCAGATGCACATCTACGTAGATGGAACCGCCGGGACTCCAATGTATAGATTCAGCGGAGATATTGACGCTCCAGGCTCCGCAGTCAGTAGTCTAAAGGCTGACTTTCCGGGATATTTCCCCTTCCTTTTCTTGGAGGAGGGAGAAAGAAATAACGCTCTTATCATAGGACCGGGCGGAGGACGGGACATACTTCTGGCGCTAATGGGAGGAGTTGGCCAGGTCACGGCAGTTGAAGTAAATGAGGATCTTGTGGACATAGTTGGTGAATATTCATGGTATAACGGTGGTATTTATACCGACTTGGATAATGTAGATATAGTTGTTGACGAGGGAAGAAGTTTCCTCAAACGCCAGAAGGATAAATATGACATTATCATGCTCAGTCTCCCCTATACCAACAGCAGCCGAAGCCTGGAAGGATATGCCCTGACCGAAAATTTCTTATTTACCACCGATTCCATCGGTGACTATTTAGGTCGTCTAACTGATGAGGGGCAATTGGTGGTTGTGTGTCGCGACGATGTTGAGATATCAAGGCTACTTTCCATTTCGCTAGCTACTCTCAGTGAAAGTGGTGTCAGTAATGCTACCGCGATGAAGCAGCTCTACATAGTGGGCTCAGATAGGTACCCGGTATTTGTGTTGAAGAAAACACCGTTTGAGCCGACAGAGGTGCTTTTGATGTACGAGGCACTATCCCAATTCGGGTATAACCCAACTTCCTCTTACTTCCCCTACATCAGTCAGGTGGGAACAGTCAACTCAGTACTTATGGGTCTAGAGAGTGCGGAGATAGGCGTAGATGACTTCGTGAGGATAATTAAGGGTCTGGGCTACGACATCAGTCCAGTGACCGATGACAGTCCCTTTTTCTACAAGCTTGAGGAGGGACTACCGCGGTCAGTGTCTCTAGTTTTCTGGTCGTCGATTATTATGATGATACTTGTAATCTTGGCACCTCTGCTGTTTTGGAGGAAGAGGCTCTTCCCGACAGAGATGCGTTCAGAGAGCAAGAGAATCCTTAATCAAAATCTAATTAGGTCCGTGGTGCTATTTTCGATGCTGGGTGTGGGATTCATGCTGGTCGAAATTTCCCTTATTCAAAGATTTGTGCTCTTTCTCGGCCAGCCAGTGCTATCTATGACAGCCTTATTGTTTTCTCTCTTGGGGGGGGCAGGCATAGGTAGCATGTGTAGTGGTCGGCTTGCTTCAGATAGGTTAATAAAAGGGCTAACTATTGCTTCCTTGTTTATTGTAGCTATACTGCTTGTTTACACTTTCCTTCTTCCCATCATCTTCGAGCAGCTTTTGGGGCTTGGGCTTACCATCCGTTTGTTGGCTACGGTTGTCATATTGCTCCCGCTGGGTTTTTCCATGGGATTCCCTTTTCCTTTGGGGATAAGATTGCTGAGAGAGATGGGAATGGAAAACCACATCCCATGGATGTGGGGAATTAATGGCATATGCTCCGTTTTGGGCTCCGTCATGACCATTGTGATAGCCATAAGCTTCGGGTTTACCGAAGCACTTTTAATAGGTGCTAGTTGCTATTTCCTTGTCTTTTTGGTATTTAGAAAACGAAGCATAAAGAAAGTTTAACTTCGAGCTGTTTATGAATGGGCAGACTCTAGCTTCACAGAAAGCGACCAAGACTGATTCGTCCTAACCAATATTAGATCCCCAAAATCTCACCCAGTTACACCAAGATACTTAACCTTTACTTCCTCATTGCCTCTTAACTCTTCGGGTGTACCCTCATACACTATTGTCCCTTTACTCATTATATAGACGTAATCAGCTACACGTAGGGCCATGGGGAGATTTTGCTCCACTAACAAAATAGAAAAGCCACTCTCCTTAAGCTGATAAATAATGCGGCCAATCTCCTGAACAATAATAGGTGCTAATCCTTCCGAAGGCTCATCCATCAGAAGCAAATCGGGATTGGTCATTAAGGCCCGAGCAATGGACAGCATCTGCTGCTCACCACCACTAAGGAGATTACCCTTATACTTAGCCCTTTCCTTTAGGAGAGGGAAAAGAGAATAGAGTCTATCTAAGGTCCAGCTGCCAGTCTTTCCACCACCTCTTGCTGCCATGGTGAGGTTTTCCTCTACACTCAGCGAGGGGAAAATGCGTCTACCTTGAGGAATCAGACCAATGTCCATCTGAGCAATCCGGTAGGGTTGGAGACCAGTGATATCCTTCCCCTTAAAAAGCACTCTACCCCGGCGTGGTGGAGTAAAGCCAATGATTGAGCGAATGGTGGTTGTTTTGCCCATTCCATTACGCCCCAGAAGAGCTACTACAGAACCCTCCTTAACCTCTAGCGAAATCCCCTGGAGGACGTAACTTTCTCCATAGTAGGTATGGACATCAACCAGCTCGAGCATTTCCCGTGGCCTCCTCACTTCCCATGTAAATTTCCTTAACCCTTGGATCAGAGCTGATTTCCTCACCTGTTCCTTCGGCTATAATCTCCCCGTAATGGAGAACAATAATCCGCTCCGCCACGCCAAATACCAGATCCATGTCATGAGCGACAAGGATTACCGTGATATCTGTTCCCAGATTGCGAATCATGTTGATGATATCAGCACCTTCAGCAGTCGTTAGCCCACTACTAGGTTCATCGAGCAATAATAGTTTTGGTTCTAAGGCTAGGCTAAGAGCAATTTCCAGTTTCCGTTGCTCTCCGTAAGATATAGCATGCACTGGGTCGTCTTTCTTTCCCCACAGGTCCATTGAATCTAGCAATTCCTCGGCCTTAGTATAGAAGTGCTCATAGGCAGTGGCTGAACGTAACATTTGGAAACGACTTGGTCGAGTGCCTTGGAGAGCCAGCAAAATATTTTCCAGTACCGTAAGATTAAGGAAGAGACTGGTTAGTTGAAAAGAGCGGGCTATACCGAGGTGAGCACGGGAATGTGCCGCAACATTAGTAATCTCTTGCCCAAAAAGGTATACCCGACCAGCGGTGGGGGATAACTGCCCACCGAGCAGGTTGAACAGGGTTGTCTTTCCTGCCCCATTAGGTCCAATGATTGCCAGGTGTTCCCCGGCTTCTACGCTGAAAGAAATACTCCGCACTGCGCGAACACCGCCGAAGTCTTTAGATAAGC